>JANLUG010000907.1:0-3931 GCA_031363335.1 Gammaproteobacteria bacterium | reverse complement strand
ATCGAACCAGACTGCATAGTTCTGAGGAATGGTCGGTACGCCCTGCCGCGTCATCATCGGCAAGACCTTCCTCAGAAGCTGAACTGAATCGTCTAACGAGGTTTCGAAGTCGCTCGCCATACGAGACTCCACCGGGGCTACATTGTTGCGATGCATATGAAATCTAGATCAGTCCGACGAACTTACAACCGGAACGGACCGCAAAATGTGGCGCGCCGGCATCGCGGCGGAAAATTGACGGCGGAAGCAGTGATCAGTGCGGTAGTGACGGCGCCAGCGCGTCGATTTCGGCGGGCGTGAAGCCGGCTTCTCCGAGTATTTCGCGGCTCTGTTCGCCGAGCATCGGCGCGGGACGTCGCATCCGCGCGGGTGTGTCGCTGAATCGCGCTGCGGGGCGCGGCTGGCGGATGCGTCCGGCTACCGCATGGTCGTGCTCTTCGATCATTGCGTTGACGCGGACCTGCTCGTGCTCGATCACTTCCTCGCGCGATAGCACCGGCGCGCACGGCACGCCTTCACGATCGAGCCGGTCGAGCCATTCGGCACTGCTGCGCAGCTTGAGTACTTCGCCTGTCATGGCGAGCCGCTCGTGCGCGTAGATCACACGCCCGGCGGCGGTTTTGAAACGTTCGTCGTCGAGCCAGTCGAGGCGTTCGAGGGCGGTGCACATGCCGAGCCATTCGGCATCGGACACGGCACCCGCCGTGATGTAGCCGTCGGACGTCTGAAAGATCAGATCCTGGGCGATCTGCGCACGCGCCGCGTTCACTTCGCGGCCGACGAACGTAAGGCTCGTCATGCCTTCGGGCCACAGATACGCGACCATCGCATCGAGCATCGCGAGTTTGACGTGCTGGCCGCGGCCGGTGCGTTCACGCGCGAACAAAGCCGCGGTGATCGCTTGTGCCGCCGTTACCGCGGTCGTCTTGTCGGGAATGATCGTGCGGACCATACGCGGACGGCCGGTATCGCGGTCAGCCTGAATCGCAGCGAGTCCGGACAGCGCCTGAATCACCGGATCGTAGACGCGTTTGTGCGCATACGGTCCGCTCTCGCCGAAACCGCTGATCGACACGTAGATGATGTCGTCGCGCAAGCTGCGCACGACGCTCTCGCCGAGACCCATTCGTTCGATGGCACCGGGCCGGAAGTTCTGCACGAAGACATCGGCCGTCGGAATCAGCCGCTTCAGCGCGGCCATTCCCGCCGCGCTCTTCAGATCGAGCACGAGCGAACGTTTGCTGCGATTCGACGACACGAAACTGGCGGTGAGCCCGGCACGGTTCGGCCCGAGACTACGGACGAGGTCGCCGCCCGGCGGTTCCACCTTGATCACGTCGGCACCCTGATCGCCGAGCATCATCGTGGCCACGGGGCCGGAGATCATGCTCGTCAGATCGAGGACGCGAACCCCTTCGAGCGGGCCGGGAAGCTGACTCATGAAGCGGGTTGCAACTCGGCAAGCGCCGTCGCCTTCGCCCATTTGTAGTCGGCTTTTCCGTTCGGCGCGCGACGCACCAGATCGACCAGCAGGATGTGCCGCGGCGCTTTGTAGGTCGCCAGATGCTCGCGTGTGTATTCGATCAAGGCGGTGGGGTCGGCTTCCGCGCCTTCGCGCAGCGACGCAACCGCAACCACCCGTTCGCCGAAGCGATCGTCCGGCACGCCCACCACGAGGCAGTCGTAAATCGCCGCGTGGCGCTTCACCACTTCCTCTACCTCTTCGGGGTACACCTTCTCGCCGGCGCTGTTGATGCACATGCTGCCGCGACCGAGCAGCGTGATGCTGCCGTCTGCTTCAACGCGCGCGTAGTCGCCGGGAAAGCTGTATCGGATGCCGTCGATCTCGCGGAACGTCTCCGCCGATTTCTTCGGGTCCTTGTAGTAGCCGATCGGCACCGAGCCGCTCAGTCCGATCTTGCCGGTCTCGCCTGAGCCCGGCGCCACGACGCGACCGTCGTCGGTAAACACGCGCACACCCGCGCTCAACTCGAACTTCGCGGTCTGCGCCGCACTCGCGCGGGTGGATACATTGCTGGCCATGCCGCCTTCGGTGGAACCCATCGTGTCCATCAACATCATGTCGTGGTGCTTGAGCAGCCCCTGTTTCGTTTCGGAACTCCACATCACGCCGCTCGAGATGATCCGCTTCAGCGACGTGAGGTCGTAGGGCGACCCGCTCGCCTGGGCCGCATCGAGCGCGCCGAGCATCGGCTTGGCGAACGCATCGCCTACGATCGCGATGTCGGTGATTCGATGCGTCTCGACCTGCGAGAACAGCGCATCGGGATCGAGGCCGAGTTTGGAAATCGTGACGACGGCGCCGCCTGCCAGCATCGGCAGCAGCGTGCCGAGCCACAACCCGGTGCCGTGCATCTGCGGACACGCCGCCAGGCTGACCGGCAACGCGCCCATCTGTTTGACCTGGCGGACCAGGTTCGGCAGTTCTTCGAGCGATGTCGGCGGCGTGAGTCCGTGCATCCCGAGACCGGCGGCCGCGAGCCCCTGGCAGAACGAACCATTCGGATACATGACGCCTTTGGGCATCCCCGTGGTGCCGCCGGTATACAACATGTACACGTCGTCACCCGGACGGTTTATTCGGGGCGCCGGCGACGCGGTGCGGATCGAACGTTCGAAGTCGATCGCGCCGTGCAGCAACGCTTCGGTGCCGTCGTCGATCTGGATCCACACCTTGACGTTCGGCAGCTTCTCGCGGATCTCCCAGATGCGCATTGCATAGGTCGACTGAAACACCACGGCTTCGGCGTCGGCGTTGTCGAGCAGGTAGACCAGCTCGTCAGATTTGTAGCGGTAGTTCACGTTGATCGGGCAACCGCGGATCTTGAAGATGCCGTGGTGCGCCTCGGAGTACTCGTTGGAGTTGTGCAGATAGATGCCGACCTTGGCGCCGACACCCAGGCCGTGGGCATTCAGGACGCCCGCGATGCGGGCGGCCCGGTCGTCGAATTCCGCCCACGTGCGCGTCGCGTCGCCGCAGATCAGCGCGGGGTCATCCGGCACCGTGTCGGCGATCAGCTCGAATGCAGTGGCAAAATGAAAGTCCATCCGTTCCCCCTCTCTCTTTTGGCTTCGTTCTGAACTTCTGTCTGAACATCTGCGGCGTCTTCGCGCCGAGCGCTTCTTCTATCCTGCCTCGTTCCAGCGTGCAAGGCCGCGCCCACAACACTTGGCGAAATACGCCATATGTGGCGGACCACGTCACCACCAGCGGGGTGAGTGCGTATCCTTATTCAAGTCAAAACAGCACGTTAGAGACAACGACGCGTGTTGGCACAAGTTGTGAAAGAGGCAACGCAAGAGATCGCAAAGAAGAGACCCGCTGCACGGGCACGAGGAACCCAGAATGAACGCAACGCTACCGATATCCCGCATCCACCGACGCCGCCCGACCCCATGGCCGATCCGCATCTTCGTCGTCGTCGCGATTCTGTTCGGCATCTGGGTCGACGTCAGCACGAGCGACACGATCGCCGACGCGAAGCCGACCGCCGATCCGACACAGACCCCGTTGTTGGGCCTGTCCGATGAACACTCATTCACTGCGAACCTCGTCCGGACGCTGGCGTCCAGACGCTGATCATGAGGATGCCGAACATGCGCCACAGCAGTTCCCGTGGAAGCCGACTCGAACTCGATCGCGGCAATGGTCTGATCGCAGGATTGTGCGCGGGCGTCGCGCGCTACCTCGACGTCGACGTCACCTGGGTGCGGATCGCGGCGGTGGTAGTCGCCGTGATACTGACGAAGGTCGCGATCGCCGCCTACGTGATCGGTTGGCTGTTGCTCGACGACCGCGGCGACCCCTGATCCTCTTTCGATCTCCCCAGAGGCCCCTCCCGCCTCGAAGCTCGCCCGGCACATGCCGGGCGTTTTTTTGGCAGCGGAACTCAGCAGGTAATCAGGCAAG
>JANLUG010000856.1:0-15282 GCA_031363335.1 Gammaproteobacteria bacterium | reverse complement strand
CACAAAAGCTGCGCAACGTTGCCATCGTTGCGCACGTAGACCATGGCAAGACCACGCTGGTGGACCGGCTGCTACAGCAGACCGGGACGCTCGACGCGCGCAAAGCCGCGCCTGATCGAATCATGGACAGCAACGAACTCGAGCGGGAGCGCGGCATCACCATCCTCGCGAAGACGACCGCGATTCGTTACGAGGACTATCAGATCAACATCGTCGACACACCCGGGCACGCCGATTTCGGCGGCGAGGTGGAGCGGATTCTGTCGATGGTCGACTCGGTGCTGTTGTTGGTCGATGCCGTCGACGGGCCGATGCCGCAGACCCGCTTCGTGACGAAGAAGGCGTTTCTCGCGCACCTCAATCCGATCGTCGTCATCAACAAGGTCGACCGGCAGGGCGCGCGTCCGCATAAAGTCGTTGACCTGGTATTCGACCTGTTCCATTCGCTCGGCGCGACGGAGCAACAACTCGACTTCCCCGTCATCTACACGTCGGCGCTGCTCGGCACTGCGGGACTCGACCCGGACGAGATGTCGTCCGACATGAAGCCTCTACTCGACGCGATTCTGTCGAAGGTGCCCGCGCCTAAAGTAGATCCCGAAGGTCCGTTCCAGATGCGGATCAGCTCGCTCGACTATTCGAGCTATGTTGGTGTCATCGGCATCGGCCGCATCGCGCGCGGATCGGTGCGTACCAATACACCGGTCACCGTGATCGACCGCCACGGCGGTACGCGATCCGGAAGAATTCTTTCTGTGCTCGGACACCTCGGGCTCGCGCGCGTCGAGATGGAAGTGGCGCGCGCCGGCGACATCGTCTGCGTCACGGGTGTAGACGACATCAATATCTCCGACACGCTGTGTGCCAGGGATTGTCCTGAGGCGCTGCCGCCGCTGACCGTAGACGAGCCGACCGTGTCGATGATGTTCTGCGTGAACACGTCACCGCTCGCCGGCATCGAGGGTAAGTACCTCACGAGCCGGCAGATCCGCGAGCGACTGTTGCGCGAGGCTTCGCACAACGTTGCGCTGCGCGTTGAAGAGACGGGCGATCCGGATCAATTTCGCGTGTCTGGCCGCGGCGAGCTGCACCTTGCGATTCTGATCGAGACGATGCGCAGAGAAGGCTACGAGCTGGCGGTATCGCGCCCGCGCGTGATCACGAAAGAAGAGAACGGCAAGACTCTCGAGCCGTTCGAAGAACTGACTCTCGACATCGAAGAAGTGCATCAAGGCCGCGTAATGGAGACGATGGGGTCGAGACGCGCAGAACTCCTCGATATGCAGCCTGACGGCCAAGGTCGGGTGCGGCTCAGCTATCGAATTGCGTCGCGTGCATCGATGGGTTTCCGGCCGCAGTTCCTGTCGATGACGTCCGGTACCGGCATCATGTCGTTCGGCTTCGCCGGTTACGACGAAGAGATCGCGGCACCGATCGGTCAGCGCGCGAGCGGCGTGCTGATTTCCAACAGTCGAGGAAAAGCGGTCGGTTACGGACTGTTCAATCTGCAGGAGCGCGGACGCTTGTTCATCGGTCCGAACGACGACGCGTACGAAGGCATGGTGATCGGCATCCACAGCCGCGAAAACGATTTGACGGTCAATCCTCTCAAAGAGAAGAAGCTGACGAACGTGCGTGCGGCCGGAAGCGACGAGAACATCATTCTGACACCGCCGGTGCGGCTGACGCTGGAGCAGTCGCTGGAGTTCATCAACGATGACGAACTCGTCGAGGTGACGCCGCAGTCGATCCGGATCCGCAAGCGCTACCTGACCGAAAACCAGCGCAAGCGCGAAGCGAGGGCCTAGGGTTGCACGCGCTTCTGCAGCGCGTGACCGAGGCGAGCGTCACTGTCGACGGATCCCGTATCGCAACGATTGGCGCGGGCTTGCTGGTATTCGTCGGTGTTTTCCCGGCCGATTCGAAGGAAATCGCCGAGCGGCTGGCCGACCGCGCACTCGATCTGCGCATTTTTGCGGACGCTGCGAAGCCGATGAATCGCAGCGTCATCGATGTCGGCGGTGGGGTGCTCGTGGTGTCTCAGTTCACGCTCGCAGCCGACACGTCGAACGGGCGGCGGCCGAGTTTCACGAGTGCGGCACCACCGGAACAGGCACGGGTGTTGTTTGAGGTATTCGTGGAGCGCGTCCGGCAGCGCATCGGGCATGTGGAGACGGGCCGTTTCGGCGCGGACATGCAGGTCGCGTTGATCAACGACGGTCCGGTGACCTTCCTGCTCGGCTGAGCCGCGCGACCATCTATCCGGCTAGTCTGCTTTGGCTTCGGATGCTTGCGCCGCAAGCGCGCTGCGTTCTGCCATGCGCGCGAAGAACACTCCGAGCTCGAACAGAATCCACATCGGCACCGCAAGCATCACCTGCGATATCACGTCAGGCCCGGGCGTCAGGATCATTCCGACGATGAAGCACCCAACGACTACGTAGGGGCGCTTCTCGGTGAGGCTCTTTGTGGTGGTCAGCCCGGTCGACACGATCAGGAACGTGGCGATCGGAATCTCGAATGTGAATCCGAACGCAAAGAACAACCCGAGCACGAACTCAAGATAGTGGTTGATGTCGGTCATCATCGTCACGCCGACCGGTGTAATGCCGGCGAAGAACTTGAACACCAGCGGAAACACGAGGTAATAGGCGAAAGCCATCCCCGCGTAGTACAGAAGAATGCTCGACACGAGTAACGGCAAGGCAAAGCGTTTCTCGCGCATATACAGGCCCGGCGAAACGAACGCCCACATCTGATGCAGGATCACCGGCATCGCAAGGAAGAAGGCCGCATACATCGACAACTTGAACGGTGTCAAAAACGGCGAGGCGACCTCGGTCGCAATCATGCCGCTGCCGGACGGCAGGTTTGCCATGAGCGGCGCCGCGACCCACTCATAGAGGTTGTTGGCGTAGTAGTACAACGGAAAGAACAGCACGAGTACTGCGAGCAGCGCTTTCAGCAAGCGTTCGCGCAACTCGATGATGTGGTCCAGAAACGGACGCTCGTCGGTATCGACCTGCGCGTCGTGCTCTTCGCGCTTCGGCTTTTCGATCAGCGGAGTGGCCATCGGATTCAGACGCGCGGCTGCGTGTCGTTCGGCTCGACGGCCGAGACGGGAGCAGCGGGCGTTTCGATCGGCGTTGTTTCGGGTGGTTTCACTTCGGAGTGCGTCGTGCCGTTCTTGGTCTGACCGCGGACGTCGCGCTCCAGACGTTTGATCTCATCCATCACCGCTTCGTTGTGAAGCTGCCGTCGAATATCGTCCATGCCGATTTCGCGTTCGATCTCGGTCTTTAAGGCGCTGAACGTTCTCGACATGCGTCCGACCCAGAGGCCGAGCGTCCGCAGTGCGCCGGGGAGACGGTCGGGACCGAGTACCAGCAGCGCAATCACACCAACGACGATCAGCTCTGGAAAGCTGATATCAAACATTAGTGTCCTGTTTGCGCGCGTCCGCGGTACGCGGAGTTCGCTCGAGCTCGCCCTCGATCACGCGTTCGCGAGGCGCCGGTGCAGCCTCCTCTTCCTTGACCGCGGATCTGAATCCTTTGATCGCGCTTCCGAGATCTGCGCCGAGCGTCTTCAGGCGCTTGGTGCCGAACAGCAGCACCACGATGCCGAGGATGACGAGCAGTTCTCCCATGCCGATGCCGAACATTTCATTCTCCCTATGAGACGGCGTGAGTGGCGCATTATACGCGCACGATATCAGTCGATCTGCGACGTGGTTCTGTTCGCTTTTTCGACATGCCCTGAGACGCCGAGGCGGCTCGCGAGCTCGTCCAACACCCAGACGGGTTGCTGGTGCAGATGGACGAGCATCACCAGGGTGTGGAACCACAGATCGGCGACCTCGCCGATCAGTGCATCGTCTCTTGCCGAACCTTCGACATTCTTGGCCGCGATTAGTGCCTCGCCGGCTTCCTCGGCGACCTTCTTGAGGATCCGGTCGAGGCCGGATGCGTACAGCGAGGCGACATACGACGACTGCGGATCCGCCGTGCGGCGTTCCTCCAGTACTTTCGTCAGTGCATCGATGACGTTCATCGGCTCATGCTCTCGCAATCAGCATGGAGCCTAGCACAGCGGTCAACACGCCGACGGCGATCGGCATCGGCTCCCCGGTCTGTAGTGCGTGTGCGATCGGGGACCAGAGGAATGCACCGCTGACTATCAGCAACGCCGCACCGACCCAACGCCGACCGCGGCCCTTTCGTTCCTGATTCTCGATTAACGACGCGAGCCGATTCATCACGGCGCGTTGTTCCCGCGCGACCTTGTCGAGTCGTCGCAGCCCGTGGCTGGCGCCGATGATCAACTCCGGCAGGCGCGGCAACTGTTCGATCAACTCCGGCGCATAGGTGCTGAACTGGCGCAACATCGCGGCCGGCCCCATGCGTTGTTCCATCCAGCGCTCCATGAACGGCTTCGCGGTGTGCCAGAGATCCAGATCGGGATACAGCTGACGACCGAGCCCTTCGATGTTCAGCAACGTCTTCTGCAGCAACACCAGCTGAGGCTGCACCTCCATGTTGAATTCGCGCGCGGTCTGGAACAGCGTCACGAGGAAGTGCCCGAACGAGATTTCCTTCAGCGGCTTCTCGAAGATCGGCTCGCAGACGCGGCGGATGACGTTCTCGAATTCGGTGACCTTCGTTTCTTCGGGAATCCAGCCGCTTTCGAGGTGCAACCGGGCGACTTCGCGATAGTCCTGGTTGAAGAACGCCAGCAGATTGCGCGCGAGGTAGTTCTGATCTTCGTCGGTCAGCGTGCCGATGATCGCGCAATCGATCGCGACATATCGCGGGCTCTTCGGATCCGTCACGTCGACGAAGATGTTCCCGGGATGCATGTCCGCGTGAAAGAAGTTGTCGACGAAGACTTGAGTGAAGAACGTTTCGACGCCGCGCTCGGCGAGTACCTTCATGTCCGTGCCGCACGCCTTGAGCTCCTCGACGTTGGCGATCGGCACGCCGCGGATCCGTTCGAGCACCAGCACGTCTTCCCGCGTGAAATCCCAATACACGCGCGGCACGTACAGCAGCGGCGAATCGGCGAAGTTGCGCCTCAATTTGGCCGTGTTCGCCCCTTCGTGGATCAGGTTGAGCTCGTTGATGATGGTCGACTGATAGTCTTCGACGATCGTCACGAGGTGCAGGCGCCGGGCATCGCTCGAGACCCGCTCCAACACGCGGGCGATCGTATGCAACAGCAACAGGTCTTCGCGGATCACCGATTCGATGCCGGGGCGGACGACCTTCACGACGACGTCGTCGCCCGTGAGCAGCCTCGCCGCGTGCACTTGCGCAACCGACGCCGATGCCAACGGCTGCTCGTCGAACGAGGCGAAAACGTCTGTGAGCGGCTGCCCCAGACTGGCTTGGATCTTTGCGCGTGCTTCGCTTCCGGGAAACGGCGGCACGCGATCCTGCAGTTTGGCCAGTTCCTCAGCGTAGTCCGGTGTGAGGAGATCCCGGCGCGTCGAGAGGATCTGACCGAACTTGATGAACACGGGACCGAGCGTTTCGAGCGCAAGCCTCAGTCGGCGCGCTGGCGGATCGGACGGGGTCGGCAACCAGCGCGTCGGCGAGAGCTTCCAGATCACCCGCAATGCCGCGGGCAACTGCTCATCGGCCACGCCGGTGCGATCGATGAGCTCGTCGAGGCGGTACCGCATGACGGTGGCGCCGATGCGCGACAGACGCATCAACCGGCTCACGGCTGTACCTTCGAATTGCGTTCGACGATCTCAGTACGCGCCGTCAGGCGGTCGACGCGGACTCTGAGCGTCTGAATCGATGCGAGAAACGACTCGAATTCGGGTGCAGTCAGATATCGATGGCGCGCGCCTTCTCTGGCCAGCCGACCACCTTCGTCGCCGAGGCTGCGTCCGATGGCCGCGAGAGCCGAGAATCCAAACTCGAGAACATTCGTGATGGACTGCGCTGCCTGCTTGCCAACGAGATCCTCGAGGGGCGCGAACGCCTCGGGGCGAAAATCGCGAACGATGCTGCGGAACTGGCTGAGAATGACGTCGTCGCCGTCGATCGTGAGGCCGCCTCGGCCACCACTTCCGAGAAAGGCGGATGCCAAAGCGATCGGGGTGCCGCGCACCATGACGGTCGGCTTATCTGGCAGGCCTTGGCTCAGGCGAATCGAGTCGTTGTCGAAGTGAAGCGTGGTCGTCTCGCCGGGAGGATCGATCTCTATCGCGATGCTGCGTCCGGCGAGCGCGCGCAGGCGTGTGCGTGTCAACGAGTCGAGACCCGCGGATTCATTGGCGAGCGTCTCGACCCAGCGTGTCAGCAGAGTCGCGAACGGGCTCACGGCGACGGTGCTTTGTCGGCGTGATGGATCGCGACGATCCCGTTCAGGAGGTTCTCGTAAGCCGCGTTGTGGAAACCCGCGTCGGTGATCATCAGCCTCAGTGCTTTCTGTGACGGATGCATTTCGATCGACTCGACGAGATACCTGTAAGCATTGGCATCGCCGGTCACGATCCGACCGATCGCGGGCCATAGCGCCTGAAACGCACCGTAGCCTGCCGCCACGATGGGATTCTCGGGCTTCGAAAATTCGAGCACGAGCAACCTGCCGTTGGGGCGCAGTACGCGGTGCATTTCTGCGAGCGCACGCTCCTTGCGCGTCACGTTGCGCAAGCCGAAGCCGATCGTCACGCAGTTGAAGCTGCGGTCGGCAAACGGCAGCGCTTCGGCGTCGGCCTGACAGAACGCGACATTGGTCAGACCGCCGTCGAACAAGCGATCGCGACCGACGTCCATCATCGCGCCGTTGATATCGGCGAGCACGACTTTGCCGGCATCGCCGACGAGCGGCGCGTACAACGCCGCGAGATCACCGGTACCGCCTGCGAGATCGAGAACGTTGTGGCCCGCACGCACGCCCGACATTTCAATGGCGATGCGCTTCATGATTCGATGCGAACCGAACGACATCAGATCGTTCATCACGTCGTAACGCTGCGCGACGGACTCGAACACGCGGCCGACGCGACGGGCTTTCTCGGTCGCCGGAACCGTTTGAAAACCAAAGTCGACGCGATCGTCTTCGTCGTTCGTCACGGCATCTAACCCTTGTCGGGCTGCCAATGGCCGATCGGAATGTTCGGCAGGCGACTCGAGTTGGCGACTTTCAACTCCTCCAGGTAGCGCTGCCAATAGCTGTCGCGTTGTTCGCCGAGTTCGCGCAGGTAGTCCCATGCGTAGATCCCGGTGTCGTGACCGTCGTCGAAGGCGATACGAATCGCGTAGTTTCCGACAAGATCGATCTGCTGGATGTTCACGTATTTTTTCCCGGTCATCAGCTTGCGCTCGCCGGTACCGTGGCCCCGAACTTCTGCAGACGGCGAATACACACGCAACAACTCGCAGGGGAGCCTGAACTGAGTGCCGTCCGGAAAGCCCACTTCGAGCTCGCGCGATTGGCGGTGGAGCTTCAGTTCGGTTGGCGCCTGAGTGACCACGTTAGAGGATGTAGCGCGACAGATCCTGATCGCGCGCCAGATCGCCGAGCCGCGCATCGACATAAGCCGCATCGATCATGACGGCAGCGTCTTGACCGGAGCGTTCGGTAGCCCCGAATGAAACTTCTTCGAGCAGCCGCTCCATCACCGTATGCAATCGTCGCGCGCCGATGTTCTCGGTCGATTCATTCACCTGAAACGCGAGCTCGGCAATGCGCGCGATGGCGCTTTCCGAAAACTCGATCTTTACGCCTTCGGTGTCCATTAGTGCGCGGTACTGTTCGGTGAGCGATGCATTCGGCTCGGTGAGAATACGCTTGAAATCATCGGCCGTCAGGGCATCGAGCTCAACGCGGATCGGCAACCGACCCTGCAGCTCCGGGATGAGGTCGGATGGTTTCGTCAGGTGAAATGCGCCCGATGCGATGAACAGGATGTGGTCCGTTTTGACCATGCCGTACTTCGTCGACACCGTGCAGCCTTCGATCAGCGGCAGCAGGTCGCGCTGCACGCCTTCGCGCGAGACGTCCACGCCCATCGTCTCGCCGCGTTTCGCGACCTTGTCGATCTCGTCGAGAAACACGATGCCGGTCTGCTCGACGCTTTCGATCGCGCGCGCCTTGATCTCTTCTTCGTTGACGAGTCGCAGCGCTTCCTCTTCGCGGGTGCGCCGCAGCGCGTCCTTCACCTTCAATCGCACGGTGCGCTTGCGTTGATTCGTCAGGTTCGAAAACATGCTTTGCAGCTGGTTCGTCATCTCTTCCATGCCGGGCGGCGCCATGATCTCGACACCGACGGGTGCTGCCGAGAGTTCCAGCTCCACTTCCTTATCGTCGAGTTCGCCTTCGCGCAGTCGCTTGCGGAAAACCTGACGCGCGCTCGAGTCGGTTCGTTGTCCGGGTTCGGCGAAGCCGATCGCCCGCGGCTCCGGCAGCAGCGCATCGAGGATGCGATCTTCCGCTGCGTCTTCGGCGCGGGGCTTCACTTTCTCGATCTGTTCCTGGCGCAACATCTTGACGGCGGCGTCGGCGAGGTCGCGGATGATCGATTCGACGTCGCGGCCGACGTAGCCGACTTCGGTGAACTTCGTCGCTTCGACCTTGATAAACGGTGCGCCTGCCAGTTTCGCGAGGCGGCGCGCGATCTCGGTTTTGCCGACTCCCGTCGGCCCGATCATCAGAATGTTCTTTGGCGTCACTTCGTCGCGAAGCGATTCGCTCAACTGCATGCGCCGCCATCGGTTGCGCAGCGCAATCGCGACGGCCCGTTTCGCGGCCTGTTGGCCGACGATGTGTTTGTCGAGTTCGTGGACGATCTCGCGTGGCGTCATCACACTCACGATGCAACCGCCTCGAGCGATTCGATGGTGCGGTTGTGATTCGTATAAATGCAGATGTCCGCGGCGATGGTGAGGCCTTTCTCGACGATGCTGCGCGCGTCGAGGTCGGTGTTGTCGAGCAATGCGCGCGCTGCGGCCTGCGCATACGGGCCGCCCGAGCCGATTGCGATCACGTTGTTTTCGGGTTCGATGACGTCGCCGTTGCCGGTGATCATCAGCGATGTGTGCGCATCGGCGACCACGAGCAGCGCTTCGAGCCGCCGCAGCGCGCGATCGGTGCGCCAGTCTTTTGCGAGTTCGACCGCAGCGCGGGTGAGGTTGCCGGAGTACTTGTCGAGCTGCTTTTCGAAGCGTTCGAACAACGTAAATGCGTCTGCGGTGCCGCCCGCGAACCCGGCCAGCACGGTGTCCTTATAGAGGCGGCGCACTTTACGCGCGTTGCCCTTCATGATGGTCTGGCCGACCGAGACCTGCCCATCGCCGCCGACGACGACCGTGTTGCCGCGTCTGACGCTGAGGATCGTCGTGCCTCGATACTGTTCCAAAGAATGCTCCGGCGTTGCTGCAAGCCGATTGGGCATAGTGGGGACCGAAACGGTCGAATTCAACCGGCGACGGGCTTGCGCGCCAACACCAGCGCGTCGACATCCTGTTTACGTAGTTGCGTGATCGCGCGCTGGGTGTCCTGAGACGACGAGAAGGGTCCGACGATCACCCGATGTCGCGTGGCGCCGTTCGACAGCGTCACGGTCGCGGTTTCGGTGTTCCACCCGGACTGCATCAAGGTCGCGCGCAAGCGTTCTGCGTCTTCCTTGTTGGTAAACGAGCCGGCCTGCAGCAGGAACTCTCGCGGGGCCGCTGTGGCTGGTGGCGCGGTGGTCTCCGCGGGTTCGGCCCGGGCGGTGCTCTTCTCGTTCGGCAGGCGTTCGAAGAATTCGAATCGCGTTACCGGCGTCGGATCGCTGGCAACCGGCTTTGCTGCAACTGTTGTGGCGCCACTGCCCCACCATTCCGGAAGCAGCGCACCGGCGAGTGTGAACGCGATACCGAGTGCGATGCCGGCGCCGAAGCTGCCCCAGTGAAATGCCGATTGACGATCGCGCGGGCGGTTGCGTGAATCGCTTCGCGACGCGCGCTTGTGCCGCTGCCCATTGGCAAAATCTTGCGCCATCGTCGGTCCACCGAAGAAACAGCGCGCATCATAGCGACGCGGCGAGTCTGCTCAAAACATATCGTAAGGATCGACGTCGATCGACCAACGCACGCCGGGGAAGCGGCTTTGGCCGTGCGATGCCACCAGTTCGTCGAGCGCAACACCCAGTCGAGTACGGTCGCGCGCCAGAAGCGCTGTCTGGCAACGATAGCGACGCGCGCGTCGCGCCAGCGGCGCCTGTGCGGGGCCGAGTATCTCGATCGAATCACCCGATAGACCTTCGACGAGCGAACGCAGGCACGCGAGCGTCCGCTCTACGTCGACGCCGTCTGCCTTCAGCAACGCCATCGCGCGGTAAGGCGGAAGTCCGGCGGCGGCGCGCTGTGTCAGTTCGGTCGCCGCGAATCCTTCGTAGCCGTGCGCGACCAGCGCCTGCAGCAGCGGATTGTCGGGATTGAACGTTTGGATGCAGACTTCGCCCGGACGCTCGGCTCTACCCGAGCGACCGGCGACTTGAATGATCAACTGCGCAGTGTGTTCCGGCGCGCGGAAGTCCGGGCTCGTGAATCCCGCGTCTGCATTCAGCACGCCGACCAGCGTGACGCGCGGAAAGTGATGGCCCTTTGCCAGCATCTGCGTCCCCACCAACACCGCCGGCTCACCGCGCCCGATCATCTCGAGGTGCGAAGCCATCGTGCGAGCACTGCGCGTCGTGTCACGGTCGATGCGCAGTACCGGTACGTGCGGGAACGCGCGAGCGACGCCCTGTTCGCTGCGTTGGGTGCCAATGCCGACGCCGCGCAGCGACGGGTTTCCACAATCCGGACAGCGCGCCAATAGCGGCGATGCGAAGCCACAGTGGTGACAGCGCAAGCCCGCCGGCGTCTGGTGCAGCGTCAGCCGGCTTTCGCAGCGCGGACATCCGGCGCACCAACCGCAGCGCGTGCATAGATACGACGGCGAATAACCACGCCGGTTGATGAACAGCAGCGCCTGATTGCCCTGTGCGAGATGCGCGGCAATTGCGTCGCGCAACGGATTGCTCAACCCGTCGTCGAGCTTCAAACCGCGAATGTCGATCAGCTTGATCGTGGTGGGTTTTGCCGCGCCGGGTCGCGCGGTGAGGCGCAGATGGCGGTACCGCCCTCGGCGCGCGTTGTGAAGCGTTTCTAAAGCGGGCGTTGCGGTGCCCATCAACAACGGTATCTCCAACAGTTGCGCGCGCTTGATCGCGAGGTCGCGCGCGGAATAGCGGAAGCCGTCCTGTTGCTTGAACGAACCATCGTGCTCTTCGTCGACAACGATCAATCCAAGCGACGCGAAGGGCACGAAGATCGCACTGCGTGTACCGATCAATACGCGAACCTGACCGCTGCGGCATTGCAGCCACGTTTGCGCGCGCTCGCGTTCCGTGAGACCTGAGTGGTACACGGCGGCACCGCCGAATCGATGCGTGAAGCGCTCGAGCGTTTGCGGCGTCAGTGCAATTTCGGGGATCAGCACGAGTGCCTGGCCGCCACGCGCCAGCACCGATTCGATCACTTGTAGATACACCTCGGTCTTGCCGCTACCGGTGACGCCATCGAGCAGCAGAGATTCGAACTTTCCCAACGCGGCGCGCGCGGCCGCAGTTGCTTGCTGCTGCTCGTCGGTCAGTTCGAAACCGGGCGATCCGACAACGAACGTGGTTGCGGTCGGGGCAGATGCCACTTCGACCACACCTTTCTTGACCAGGCCCGACAGAACGCGCGCGTCAACGCCCGCGGCGATCAGTGATTCGTGGCTTGCGCGCCCGCCGGCAGCGCGCAGTTGCTCGATGGCAGCGAGTTGCCGGGGCGCGCGCATGAGCGCCGCCGCAACCGCGTCGTTGATCGTGCCGAGTTGCCAGAATCGTCGCTGCAGGGGTTGCAGCTGGCGACCGGTGCGCAGCGCGGCGGGGATCGCCGAGAACAGTGCGTCGCCGGGTGGATGGTGGTAGTACGCGGCGGCCCATTGAATCAGCTCGAATACGTCGGCCTGCAGCACCGGTTCCTGGTCGACGACTTCCCGCACCGACTTGAGATCCGCGCCGACGATGTCGGTGGCGAGTGTCTCGACCACGAGCCCGACCAGCTCGGCGGTGCCGAATGGAACACGCACGCGCACACCCGGGAGCGGGACCGGTGACGTTTCGGGCAATAGATAGTCGAACAGAGTCCAGAGCGGTCTCGGGACGGCGACGCGGACGATCACATTCATCGGCGGGATGGTACAGGCCCGATCCGCGCGATCGAAGCGACCGCGATCGGAGCAGCCGCAATCGACGCGATCGCGATCGACCCGAAGTTGCCACTGCAACGCGGATCGATCGCGCTGGACTTGCCACGGTGGCGCGCTCTGGTACACTGCGCGCCCTTCGAATTCCGGGTCCGTGCATCATGAAGCCAGAGATTCATCCCGCATATACCGCGATGAAGGCCACCTGCAGCTGCGGCAACGTCATCGAGACGCGCTCGACGCTGGGCGCCGACATGCACCTCGACGTCTGTTCGAAGTGCCATCCGTTCTACACCGGTCGCCAGAAGATCGTCGATGCGGGCGGCCGCGTCGAGCGGTTCCGCAAGCGATTTGGCACGCGCGGCGTCGGCTGACCGTCGCCCTTCGCTTCAGGGCATTTGCTTTGAAGCAACTCTCGAGCATCGGCTGACTCTAAGGGGTTGCAACCGCATCGCGTGTGCGGTTTTGTAGCGTCCCCGAGTGAGTCCGAGGCTTTCTGTGCGACTCGACATTACGAAGTTGGCGGCCGTTGTCCTGCTGATGCTGGGGCACGTCGTTGCGCACGCAGATTCCGGCAAAAAGGTATACGAGGAGTTCGCCAAGCAGGGTCAGATCTACGACGACGCGCGCTGGCAGGAATATGTGCAGAAGGTCGGGGAACGCCTCGTTGCCTGCTCGTCGGAGCCGAAGACCGAGTTTCATTTCACCGTGCTCAACCTGTCCGATGTCAACGCATTCGCGCTTCCCGACGGTTACATCTTCGTCTACCGCGGACTGCTCGCTTATCTCGAGAGCGAAGATCAACTCGCCGCGGTGATCGGTCACGAGATCGGTCACGTCGTTGCGCATCATTCGGCAAAGAAGAATGCGATGGGTGCGCTTGGGAGTGTCGCGGGTTTTGTCGGCGCCGTGATCACCGGCGTCGGTCAAGTCAGGGACGTGACGAACCAGGCAACCGATACCGTCGTTTCCGGTTATGGCCGCGACATGGAGTTGCAGGCCGACCAACTCGGCGGCGAGTTCATCGCGAAGGCCGGTTACAACCCGTTTGCGATGATCGAAGTGATCCAGGTTCTGAAGGATCAGGAACTGTTCGCGACTCAGGTCGGCGGCGAACAGAAGAGCTACCACGGCGTCTTTGCGTCGCACCCGCAGAACGATAAGCGGCTGCACGATGCGGTGGAGGAGAACGCGAGGTACCTCCCTGCCGAAATGGTGGAGCCGGTAGGTGACTTCTGGGAGATCATCGATGGGTTGATCTACGGCAACCAGGCCGCCGCGGGAATCGTCAAAGACCAGACCTTCTATCACGAAGGTCTGCGCGTGGTGGTCACGTTTCCGGCGGGATGGGACGTATCGAGTTCATCGTCGAAGGTCACCGGCATCTCCCCGTCCGGCAACATGGCGGGAAACATCACTTTTCAACGGCAGGAAGCGCCGAAGGCGAAGCAGACGCCCGCCGAATACGTCACCGACACGCTCAAGCGCGACGATATCGTTTCGGGCGAAGATCTGAAGGTCGGCGATTACGCGGCATACATCGGGAAGGTCGATCTCGCGAAGGGCAACCTGAAGGCGAGCATGATTGCCGTCATCTTCAAAGACAGCGGTGTCTATCTATTCAAGGGTGAAGCCGGCGAGGGCGGCGATGCCGTGCAGTTCGAAACGGATTTTCGCGCCACTGTGCAGTCGTTCAGGGCGATGCTGCCCGCCGACCTGAAGGTTGCAAACAATCAGCGCATTAAGGTGATAGAAGCAAAACCGGGCGACACCTACGCCGCGCTTGCTGCCAAGTCATCGATCAAGAGTCATCCGGAGGAGACGCTGCGCCTGCTGAACGGCGATCATCCGCTCGGCGAGCCGAGGGCAGGCAACCCGATCAAGATCGTTCAGTGACGCGCCGCGCCGTTCGCCCTGCGCGCTGGACAACGCGCTAGAAGAGGTCGATCGGCCGAACCGGCTGTTTCGAGTTGGCTTCGGTATTCGTCTGGCTCGTCGGGCGGCTGGTCGGTGCATGATCCGCGAGGAAATACTCGAACATCGCATTCTGCTGATCGGGCGGTGCGGGTTCGCCGGACTTGGGATCGATCTTCAAAGTGACGACGTCCGACGGTTGCTGGCGTGTCTCCTCCGGTACGCCTTCCAGCGCCACCTTCATGAAATCCATCCAGATCGGCAGCGGCGAGTTCGAGCCGTATTCGTTGTCGCCCACGGGTCGGTGATCGCTGAACCCTACCCACACGGTCGCCACCAGACTCTTCTGGTAGCCGTTGAACCAGGTATCGGCTTCGTTTGTGGTTCCGGTCTTGCCGGCCAGGTCGTTCCGGTTGAGGCTCTTTGCTCGGATCGCGGTACCGCGTCGAATCACGTCCTGCAGCATCGAGTTCATGATGAATGCATTGCCTTCGTCGAGTACGCGCGGCGCAGCGATCGGCGTATCGGATTCCGCGACGGTCGCGGCATTCGATTGATCGGTGACGGGTTCGACCGGCGTCGGCGGACAATCGCTGCAGACGACCGGGTAGCGCGGCTTGTAGATCGTCTCGCCTGCCAAGTTGCGCACTTCCTTCAGGATATTGGGATCGACGAGATAGCCGCCGTTCGCGAACGTCGCGTAAGCGCGAACCATCTGAATGGGCGTGACGCCCATGGTGCCGCCGCCGATGGCGAGCTGCGTGTTGCGCGGAAAATCGGTCGTGTCGAATCCGAATCGCTTGACGTAGTCGACGACGGGGCCGGCACCGACGGCGAGCAGGACTCGAATCGACACGAGGTTGATAGAGCGATACAGCGCTTCCCGAAGCCGGGTCGGGCCATTGAAGCGCGAACCGTCGTTCTTCGGCCGATACGTCGTTTCGAGATTTTCGTCTTCGAATACGAGCGGGGCGTCCATGAAGATCGTCGCGGGCGTCACGCCGCTATCGAGTGCTGCCGAATACACGAACGGTTTGAAGCCGGACCCGGGTTGGCGGGAAGCCTGCAGTGCGTGGTTGAACTGATTCGCCGCGAAGTCGAATCCGCCGACGATCGCCTTTACGGCGCCGT
>JANLUG010000853.1:0-4852 GCA_031363335.1 Gammaproteobacteria bacterium | reverse complement strand
TACACCTCCGGTTCGACCGGTAAACCGAAAGGCGTCGTGCGCGATAACGGCGGTCATGCGGTCGCGCTGAACTACAGCATGCACGCGGTCTATGGTGTGGATGCGGGCGATGTGTTCTGGGCTGCATCCGACGTCGGCTGGGTCGTCGGCCATTCGTACATCGTGTACGGACCGTTGATCAAAGGCTGCACGACGATCCTCTACGAAGGCAAACCGGTGCGAACGCCTGATGCGGGTGCGTTCTGGCGCGTCATCGCTGAGCATCGCGTGAAGACGTTCTTCGTTGCGCCGACTGCGTTTCGCGCGATCAAGAAGGAAGATCCCGAAGCACGCTTGAAGGCGGCATACGACATCTCGAGCCTCGAATATCTGTTCGTTGCCGGCGAGCGCCTCGATCCGCCGACGTATCACTGGTTGAACGACATGCTGCCGATACCGGTGATCGATCACTGGTGGCAGACCGAAACCGGTTGGCCGATGTGCGCAAACATGGCGGGCGTCGAGCTGATGGAGACGAAGGCCGGCTCTCCGACGTTGCCGGTACCCGGCTACGACCTGCGCATTCTCGACGACGACGGCGAAGAGGTGGAGCCGAACGTCGAAGGTAACGTCGTCGTAAAGGGGCCGCTGCCGCCCGGCGCATTGCCGACGGTATGGGGCGATCACGAACGTTATGTCGAGTCGTACTGGTCGCGTTTCCCTGGATTTTATCTGACCGGCGACGGCGGCTATCTCGACGAAGACGGCTATCTTTACGTGATGGGTCGCATCGACGACGTCATCAACGTTGCGGGCCACCGGTTGTCGACGGGTGCCATGGAAGAAATTGTTGCATCGCATCCGGCGGTTGCCGAATGCGCGGTGATCGGCATCGAAGATGCAGACCGCGGTCAGGTACCTCTTGGTCTGTTGCTGTTGAAGGACGGCGTCAACATCGACGAAGCGACGCTCCAGTCGGAATTGGTGACGATGGTGCGCCAGGCGATCGGCGCGTTTGCCAACTTCAAACGCGCCGTCGTCGTGAAGCGACTGCCGAAGACGCGCTCCGGAAAGATCTTGCGGCAGGTCATGCGCAAGATGGTCGACAAGCGTCCGTTCACCATTCCATCGACCATCGACGACCCGGCGATTCTCAAGGAAATCGAAGGTACGCTGCGCGCTCAGCGGATCATGGAATAGCGCTGTCCTTCGGCATCACCTTCAGAAGAATCCACGCGGTCACGAACGAGCCGAGTGCGAAGACGACTTCCAGAATGCCGAACAAACGCACGTTCGGCGAACTCCACTGCCAGACGCCGTGCACGAAGTACAACAGCATGGCGAGACAGACCCACAACGGCCCGCGAGAGCCGTGGCGCAAAGCGACCGGCGCCACGATCAATAGCGGCGCGACCTGACCGACGAAGACTGCGATCGTCGCGAGCATCGTTCCCAGCGGTTCGACGAAGAAACGCTGCATCCCGAGCAGAGCGAACAACGACCCGATCCAGATCAGCAACGCCATGCGCAATGCGGTTTGAACGTTCATGCGGGCGGGAACAGCCGATCGGTGATATCCGCCAACCGACGTCCTAAGGCGCGCGCCAGATCGCGCTCGGTCGGATCGAGTGCGGCGTCGCCCTGACTACCCGCAACGTGCGACGCGCCATACGGCGTGCCGCCCCGGATCGTCGCGTTGAGCCCGGGCTCGGTATACGGCAGCCCGACAATCAACATGCCGTGGTGCAGCAGCGGCAGCATCATCGTCAGCAACGTGCTCTCTTGTCCGCCGTGATAGCTGCCGGTCGACGTGAACAGCGCGGCCGGTTTGCCGGCAAGCGAACCGCCGATCCACAGATCGGCGGTGCCGTCGAGGAAGTGTTTCATCGGCGCGGCCATGTTGCCGAAGCGTGTCGGACTGCCGAGCGCGAGCGCGCGACAGTCTGCGAGATCCGCTTTCGTGCAGTAGACGGCGCCTTCCGGTGGTATCGGTGGCGCGGTCTTTTCGGTAATCGATGCGACCGGCGGCACCGTTCGCAGGCGCGGTTCGAAACGGCCGTGTGCTGCGACGCCGTGTGCGATGCACTCGGCCAATGCGGCAGTGGAACCTTGTCGGCTGTAGTACAGGATGAGAATGTGGTCGGACACAGCCGCGCTCTTTGTAGGTGATCTGATCAGATGATCTGCAGGACATTCTCGGGCGGCCGACCGATGACGGCGCGCCCATTTGCTTCCACGATGGGACGCTCGATCAACACCGGATGGCTGATCATCGCAGCGATCAACTCCTCGTCGGTGCGCGCCGGATCATCGAGCTGCAATTCCGTGTATGGCGCTTCCTGCGTGCGCAGCAACTGACGCGGACGCATCGCCAACAATTTCAGCAACCGCACGAGCGTCGCCGCGGTCGGCGGTGCATCGAGGTAGTGCACGACGCGCGGCGTCACGCCGCGCGTTGCCAGCAGCGCGAGCGTCTGGCGCGACTTGGAGCAACGTGGGTTGTGATAAATGGTGACTTCGCCCATTGGCCGTGACTCTATAATGCCCGGCAAGCGCGGCATTGTAGCCGCATCGGGACGCGTCATTCGATGCTCGCCAACGTAATCGTCGAGTTTCGCTGGTTCTTCAGACAAATCGTTGTGCAATTCGGCGCCCATGGACTGCTGAACAGCGCCGCATCGTTGACGTACACCACGCTGTTCGCCGTGGTGCCGCTGATGACCGTCTCATACAGCATTTTGTCGCTGTTTCCGGACTTCTCGGGTATCGGCCGGCAGATTCAGGCATTCGTATTCGAAAATTTCGTACCGGCGAGTTCCGCCGTCGTCCAAACGAGCCTGGAAGACTTCGCGCATCAGGCGCGAGCGCTGACATTCGCGGGCTTCGCCTTCTTATTGATCACAGCCTTCATGACACTGGTGACGATCGAGGGCACGTTCAACGAAATCTGGCAGGTAGCGCAGCCGCGGCGCGGGCTACAACGTTTTCTAGTCTACTGGGGGGTGATGACGTGCGGTCCGCCGCTCGTAGTAGCGGGTCTGCTCGTCAGCTCGTATCTGATTTCGTTGCCGCTGATCACCAACGCCGATACCGCTACGGCGCGACAGGCGTTACTCGGCTGGCTGCCGCTGCTGTTCAGCACCATGGGTTTCACGGTGTTGTTCTATGCAGTACCGAACTGCCGAGTGCGATTTCGCGATGCGCTGGTCGGCGGACTCGTAACGACGGTGCTGTTCGAGGGCGCAAAGCGCTTGTTCACGATGATCGTCGCGAATGCGAACATGCAACTCATATACGGCACATTCGCTGCGGTGCCGTTGTTCCTGACCTGGTTGTATCTCGTATGGATTCTCATTCTTTCCGGCGCAATTCTCGTGCGCACGCTCGGCATCGAGCGTGACGATGTCGAAAGCGACGGCGCGCCGATGCTCATTCAGTGCGTGAGGGTGCTGCAGTTCCTGCAACGCGCGCACGTCGAGGGGAGAGCTATCACCCGCACCGATCTGAATGACGCCGTCAAACTGTCGGGTGCCGAGCGAAGCGAGGTGTTGGCCGTGCTGTCGGAGCTGAAACTATTGTTGAACGGCGACGGAAACCTGGTATTGCTCGGACGTGATCTTCGCGGAGTCTTACTCGTCGACCTCTATCGACGCCTGCCGAGCGGGCTCGATCCGGATGCGCTTGGCAACGTTCACGATCTGCCGCGACTCATCGCGCCGCTCGGCGACTATGCGCGATATGGCGCGGAACACCTCGCGATCGATCTCGATTCGATTCTCGCGGAAGACGTCGCCGAGGCGCGCGCATGAGCAGAATTGCGATGCGATTTGCGATGCTGTCGACGCTGTTCGTCGCCAGTTGCGCGCCGATCGACTTCGAATACGCCGATGGTTCGGCGGGCCGCTACGCCGATTGGCGGGGGCATTGGGTGTTCATCAACTATTGGGCGGAGTGGTGCGCGCCGTGCCGCTACGAGATACCGCAGCTCAATGCGCTCAACAAAACGCTACCGGCAAACGACGTGCTCGTCGTCGGTGTCAATTTCGACAGCGTGGACGGCGAAGCTCTGCGCGTGCTCATGCAACGAATGGGAATTGAGTTCCCTGTAGCAACGAAGGATCCGCGCGAGCGGTTCGGCTACGAACTTCCCGCCGTGTTGCCTACAACCGTGGTGATCGATCCCAAAGGGGAGGTCGCAGCGACGCTCGTCGGTCCACAGACCACGGCATCGCTCAAAGCCGTGATGGGAGTCAGTGCCGCGCCGACTTGACGGCGTTGCAGGCGGCGAGGCCGTAAGTTCTACAGCCGGCCTGCAGCTTCGGAAGGTCGTCAGTGGTTTGCGTCTGCCAGCGCGCGCGATACGCGTACACGACGAGTTCCGGATAGTTCAGGCGACCGCGACTGCCGTTGTACCGCGCCAGCGCATCGATCAGGTCGCCACGCGCCTCGGTTAGATACTGCGAGAGGATCGCAGTGCCATAGCGCACGTTCGTTTCGATCTGCGTCAGATTGTCTTGCGGCCGACCGATCTCGTTGCGCCAGAACGGCATCACCTGCATGAGCCCTTGCGCGCCTGCGCTCGACACCGCGAAACGGTCGAAGCGGCTTTCGACCTGCATTACGGAAAGCACCAGATCCGGATCCATGTCGTGTCGATTCGCTTCGCGATACACGGTGCGCAGTATCAACTCGCGTTCCTGGTCGTTCGACACGTAGCGCGCGAGCTTCGGCACCGAACTCAGCAACCACACCTGTGCGTCGAAATGATCGCCGTGGTCGAGGTCGTCCGACATGCTGCGGGCGAGTGCGTCGATGACGAGCGGATCGATGGGTTGTTGCGGTGCGGTTGCCGCGAACGCCCACGCCGGAAGAC
>JANLUG010000828.1:0-8820 GCA_031363335.1 Gammaproteobacteria bacterium | reverse complement strand
GGATGGCTTGAGCGTGTCCGCCGCACCGACCCGCCGCCGCTCGACCCCATTCGAAGTCGAGCCGCTCGCCCCCGATCGAGGTTGAGAGGCCCTAAGCCGCCGCGTCGACCGCGAGCTGCTTCGTCAATTCGCCGACTACGTCCTTCGCATCGCCGAACAGCATGAACGTCTCGTCTCTGAAGTAGAGATCGTTCTCGATGCCGGCGAAGCCGGTGCTCTTGCCGCGCTTGATTGCGAACACGGTTTTCGCGCGGTGGGCCTCGATGATCGGCATGCCGTAGATCGGGCAGCCCTTTTGTTCTTTCGCCGCCGGATTGACGACGTCGTTCGCGCCGATGATGAGCGCCACGTCGACCTGCGCCATGTCGGGATTCATGTCGTCCATTTCGACGATGTCGTCGTACGGAATCTCCGCTTCGGCCAACAACACGTTCATGTGGCCCGGCATCCGCCCTGCGACAGGGTGAATGACGAACTTGACCGTGGTGCCGCGTTTGGTGAGCTGGTCATACAACTCCGCGACGCGATGTTGCGCGTGCGCGACGGCCATCCCGTAACCCGGCACGATAATGACCAGGCGCGCCATCTCGAGCGATTGCGCGGCGCCCTCGATCGTTTCTTCTTTGTAGTGCCGTTCTTCGCCGCCGGTCGCAGCCACCGCCTGCACCTGGCCGAATCCGCCGAACAGAACGTTCGTGAACGAACGATTCATCGCGCGGCACATGATGATCGACAGGATCAGACCGCTCGCGCCGTCGAGGGCACCTGCCACCACCAGCAGGCGGCTGTCGAGCACGAAGCCCATCGCCACGGCCGAGAGTCCGGCATACGCGTTCAGTATCGAGATCACCGTCGGCATGTCGGCGCCGCCGATCGGGATGATCAGGAGCACGCCGAACGCGAGCGACAGCACGATCAACGCCGGGAACGCGAGCATCGAGCCGGTCGGATTGACGATCAGGAACACGCCGATGGCGAGCGCGACCAACAGCAGGCCGAGGTTCGTGAAGTTCTGGAACGGATAGATCACCGGGCGCTGCGGAATCCACGACACGCCGTGCAGTTTGCCGGCCGCCATGAGACTGCCGGTGAGCGTCAGGAAGCCGAGCAGCGTCTCGACGACGATGGCGGTCATCCGGAATCCGGTGAGTTCCATCGGGTCTTCGCCGAACCACAGGTAGTACTTCGCGGTGCCGACGAGACCCGCGGCGAGTCCGCCGAACGCGTGCGACAGTGCCGTCCGCTGCGGTACGGCCGTCAGCGCAACGCGCGACAGCGGCACGCCGACCACCACGCCGCCGAGCAACGCGATGATGATCCACGCGTGATGCGTGACTTCCGGCCGACTCCACGTGGCGGCAATTGCCAGCGCCATCGCGGCGACGCCGGCGGATACGCTGCGGCGTGCCGACTTCGGATCGTTCATCCAGTACAGCGCGAGGATGAACAGGACAATCGCCAGCAGATACGCGATCTCGACGAGGGAGTGCATCATTTCTTGGCTTCACCCCGCTCTTTGAACATGCGGATCATCCGCTCGGTGATCAGGAAGCCGCTGACGATGTTCGTCATCGACGCGAACAGCGCGATGGCACCGAGAATGCGGATCGGCGGGGGATAGTCGGAGCCGGCGATCAGAATCGATCCGACGACCGAAATCGCCGAGATGGCGTTCGTCAGCGACATCAACGGCGTGTGCAGCAGCCGCGACACGCGACCGATGACGCCGAGCCCGACGAAGGTTGCAAGAACCAGAACCGACAGCGAACTCCAGTTCGCTTCTTCTGCGGCGGTTGCCGCTGCCGCGGTGTTTGCCGCGACACAGGCAAGCGCTGCCGCGCCCCATGAGGACACTGCTGTTCGAACCATCACTGAACGACCTCCCTTTTGCGCGCTGCGAGCGCGTCTATGCGTTCTGAAACGCAGAATGCCGCAGAGACTAACAGAGTGACAGGGGTTGACTCACAGGAAGATCGTAAGAAGAAGCCGCCACCGCGCTGTTCAGTTGCGCGCTTCAGTCGCGCGTTCCACGAACAGCCGCTGCGTCGGTAACGATCTGCGCATCGGCGCACGCGAGGACCACAGTAGCCGGCCAATCGGAAGCGTATTGCGTCGCTGCGCTGATCCGTTGCAACGCCGTCGCCTTTCCGGCGCCGAGTAACATCAGAATCGCCGAATGAGAATGGGACGCGATGGTAGCGGGGCCGACACTGACGCCAAAGCGCGGCACCTCCGCCAGATCGCGAAACCGGGGAAACGTCTGCAGATTGTCGCGACGGGTCGCCTCAGTGAGTTCGATCACCCGCGTGCGTTCGTGCAGCGCGCAGCCTTGCGGATTGAACGCGACGTGACCGTCTGATGCGCCGGACGCGAGTAAAAATACGTCGATCCCGCCGAGCCGTTCGATCAGCGTCTCGTATTCGTCCGGCGCGTTCGGGTCGGGTACGTGCAGATTGCCGGGCGGAATGCGCAGCGACTCGCCGATGCCGGCATTGAACGGCTGGCGGATCTCGACATCGCCGAAGCGCCGGCAACTGTAGTGGGCGTCGGGTGGACACAAGGCCCAGCGCTCACCGCGCGCCTCGATATATTCGTCCATCATCACGATGTGCAGTGCGCTCAGGTCCGTGCTGCGCTCCATCGCCACGCGAGCGAGTGCGCGATACGTGGTGCGCAACGAGCGTCCGCCGGGGCAGCCGAGTGTCATCAACCCGCGCGCCGAGCGCGCGCGTTCGAGCCTTGCGAGCGTTTCGCGTGCGGCGAAGTCGCCGGCAGTGTCCGGCGTTTCGAACACAGTCAGCGGGATCGGGCTTGCGATTTGCAACGAGGGATATCCGGTGGTTGCGGGATGCAGCGCGGATGATAGCGTTCTGCAATCCGCGCGATAACGCTTACATTACCGCATGAATCGCGGATCGCTCATTGCCTGCCACGAATGCGACGCGTTGCAGCGAGTACCCGAAGCCACCGGCGGCGCCGTGTGCTGTCATCGTTGCGGCGCGCACCTGCATCGGCTCGGTGCATACGACATCAGTCTCGCGCTTGCCCTGGCGATCACCGCGTTGATCCTGTTCGTCGTTGCGAACGCCTATCCGATGGTGGTGCTCGAGATCCAGGGAAACCGGATCACCACGACGTTGCTGCACGCGGTACAGGAACTGTGGCGCGAAGACGTCCAACTGGTGGCCGCGCTCGTGTTCGTCACCGTTATCGTGGTGCCGGCGACGCAGATCGTCGCGATGTTGTATGTGCTGCTGCCGCTGCAGTTCGGTGTGGTGCCGCCGTTCGTCGAATTTCCGTTGCGGCTGTTTCAGGTCGCGAAGCCGTGGGGCATGGTCGAGGTATTCATCCTCGGCATTCTGGTATCGCTCGTTAAGCTCGCGCACATGGCGCACGTCGTCACCGGCGTCGCGCTGTGGGCATTCGCCGCGCTGGTGCTCGCATTTGCCGGGTTGGGCACGGCATTCGATCCGATTCGGATCTGGTCGCGAATCGAGCGTCCCGTATGAACGCGATCGACGCGGGATTCGTCAGCTGCCACGCATGCGGGTTGTTGTCGCGGCTCGGCGATCCGACGCGGCGTATGCACTGCCCGCGTTGTGCAGCGACGTTGCATGGCCGCAAACCGAATAACCTGTCGCGCACGTGGGCGCTGTTGATCTCCGCGTACATCATGTACATCCCCGCGAACGTGCTGCCGATCATGAAAACGAGCACCCTGCTCAGCTCGCAAGACGACACCATCATGAGTGGGGTCGTGTTCCTGTGGACCAGCGGTTCGTGGCCGCTGGCGCTGCTCGTGTTCTTCGCGAGCGTCACGGTGCCGCTGCTGAAGTTGATCTCGATGACGGTGCTGGTTGTATCAGCGCAGCGCCGCTCGACTTGGCAGCCGATGCAACGGTTGCGCCTCTATCGCCTCGTCGAGTTCGTCGGCCGTTGGTCGATGATGGACATTTATGTCGTAACGATTCTCGTCGCGCTGGTGCAGATGCAGAGCCTCGCGGCGATTCAGCCCGGACCCGGCGCGGTCGCGTTCGGTGCGGTCGTCGTGCTGACGATGTCGGCCGCAATGACATTCGATCCCCGCTCGATCTGGGATCCACTGGAGAGAAAACGTGGTTGATGTGGACATTCCCGACGCGGTCGTCGAGCCGCCGCGGCGGCGCATCCAGCTCGTCTGGATCATTCCGGTCGTCGCCGCGCTGGTCGGCGCATACATCGCGATCACGACGATCCTCGCGCAGGGGCCGACGGTGACGATCTCGTTCCACACCGCGGAAGGTCT
This sequence comes from Gammaproteobacteria bacterium, assembly GCA_031363335.1. Lineage (GTDB taxonomy): Bacteria > Pseudomonadota > Gammaproteobacteria > Pseudomonadales > Azotimanducaceae > DATJGR01. The sequence goes on along the minus strand of JANLUG010000828.1, from coordinate 4,535 downwards.
GGAAGCCGGCAAGACGAAGATCCGTTACAAGGACGTCGAGATCGGGCTGATCACGCACGTCGCGCTCGCACGCGACGACAGCGGTGTCATCGCGGAAGCACAGTTCGCGAAAGAAGCGTCGGGCCTGCTCGTGGAAGACACGCGCTTCTGGGTCGTCAAACCGCGCATCTCGTCGAGCAGCGTCACGGGTCTGGGCACGCTGTTCTCGGGTTCGTATCTGGGCGTAGATGTCGGCAAATCGAACAACGCGCGCCGCCGCTTCGTCGGCCTCGAAGTGCCGCCGATCGTAACGGCCGACGTTCCCGGCTCGCGATACGTGCTACGCAGCGACGAGATCGGTTCGCTCGGTATCGGTTCGCCCCTTTATTACCGGCGGATCGAAGTGGGTCAGGTCGTGTCGTTTGCGCTCGATCCCGACGGCAGAGGCGTGTCGCTGCAGGTGTTCGTGAACGCGCCGTTCGATCAGTACGTGACCAACAGCACGCGCTTCTGGCATGCCAGCGGCGTGGATGTGACGCTCGATGCAACCGGCGTGAAGGTGGATACCGCGTCGTTGGCCGCAATCATCGCCGGCGGCATCGCGTTTCAGGCACCGCCGGATTTACCGCCGGCAGACGCCGCGGCACCGGAGACCACCTTCAATCTGGTCAGCGATCGCGCGACCGCGATGCGACAGGCCGACACCGAAGTGCTGACGATGCAACTCTATTTTGCCGAATCGTTGCGCGGCCTCTTGCCGGGCGCCCCGATCGATTTCCACGGCATCATGCTAGGCGAGGTGAAGTCGGTCGATCTCGAATTCGACGCGGAGTCCGAGCGCTTCCGCTTCCCGGTGGTCGTCGATCTGTATCCGGACCGGCTCCGGTCGAAGGTGCGCGGCGGCACGATGGTGCGCCCGCCGACCGAAGCCGAGGAGCACGCGCGCCTCGACGCGCTGGTGGCGCAAGGGCTGCGCGCGCAGCTGCGCACCGGCAATCTGTTGACCGGGCAACTGTACATCGCGCTCGATTTCTTCCCACAAGCGCCGAAAGCCAAGCTCGACTGGGAGCAATCGCCGCCGCAACTGCCGACAACCCAGGGTACGTTCGGCGAATTGCAGGCGATGGTCGGCGGACTCGCGAAAAAACTCGACGCCATCCCGATCGATCGTATTGCGCGGGAACTCGAAGGCACGCTGGCCGATGCCCGTACGCTGCTGAAGCGGCTCGATACCGACGTGGCGCCCGCGGCCAGAGATGTCATGGGCGATGCGAGCCGTACGCTGCGCGCGGCACAAGCGACGCTCGCAACCGATGCGCCGTTGCAGGCGGATCTGCGCGATACGTTGCAGGAACTCACCCGTGCAACGGCGGCGATGCGCGACCTGCTCGACTACATTCAGCGGCACCCCGAAGCATTCATTCGCGGCAAGCAAGAGGATCCCGAGAAATGACCGTGTCGAGACTGGTGCGCGGCGAATTGATTCTGTTGGCGGGTTTGCTTTGCGCGTGCTCGACGTCGCCGCCGGCGCAGTTCTACACGTTGACACCCGATGCATACGGCGCGGCCGAATCCGTCGTGTCGACACCGTTCGCGCACTCGATCGCAGTCGGTCCGGTGAGCCTTCCGGAAGCGGTGAACCGGCCGCAGTTCGTCGTGCGCGACGGACCGAATCGGGTGGTGGTACTCGAGTCGCATCGATGGGCCGAGCCGCTCAAGAGCGGCATTGCGGAATCGGTGGCGGGCTATCTGAGCCGCGATCTCGACGGCGCCCGCGTGACGCCGATGACGCAGAGCGCGGCGAACACGGCGCAGTTCGACGTTTCGCTCGACGTGCAGCGCTTCGACCTGACCGTTGGCGAAGCGGCGGCCGTCGAAGTGGTGTGGACGATCAAGGCCCGCAGCGGCGACGCGGCGCCGATCACCGGCCGCAGCAATGTGCGCGAAGCGGCGCAGACGTCGGGCGATGCATACGATGCACTGGTCGCGGCCCAGGTTCGGGCATTGGCGACGGTCAGCCGGGAGATTGCCCAACGGTTGGCTCAATCCGCGACAAACTGATTTCCGGAAGAATAGCCAGATTGAACTGGGTTGCCGTGATGGCGTAGGTTGTCGGTGCGCCGCGGTCGCGGTGCATCACTCAAAAAAAAGACAGCGTCAGGAGGGGACATGTCGTTAGCAAAGCGTAGTGCCGCGGAATTCATCGGCACATTCTGGTTGGTGTTGGGAGGATGCGGCAGCGCGGTGTTGGCCGCTGCGTTTCCGCAGGTCGGCATCGGCCTGCTCGGCGTGTCGTTCGCGTTCGGATTGACGGTGTTGACGATGGCGTTCGCGATCGGCCACATCTCGGGCTGTCACCTCAACCCGGCCGTTAGCGTGGGACTGGTCTGCGGTGGCCGGTTCAAGGCGGCGGATCTACCCGCGTACATCATCGCGCAGGTGCTCGGCGCCGTCGTTGCCGCCGCACTTCTGTACTTCATTGCGAGCGGCCAGGCGGGCTTCGATCTCAGCGGCGGCCTCGCGTCGAATGGTTACGGCGATCACTCGCCGGGCAAATACTCCGAGGCGGCGGGCTTCGTGACGGAAGTCGTCATGACGCTGATGTTCCTGCTGATCATTCTCGGCGCAACCGACAAACGCGCACCGGCGGGCTTTGCGCCGATCGCGATCGGCCTCGGCCTGACGCTGATTCACCTGATCAGCATTCCGGTGACGAACACGTCGGTGAATCCGGCGCGCAGCACAGGTCCCGCGTTGATCGTCGGCGGTTGGGCGATCGCGCAGCTGTGGATGTTCTGGGTGGCGCCGCTCATCGGCGCGGCGCTCGCCGGGTTCATCTACAGGTGGTTCGAGAAGGACTGACCGCCAGTGCCAAACTGCTAGTGGCGCCAGGCTTTTCGGCGTCACTAGCTGTTGGTTCTTCGAGTAAGTTCAAATCCCAAGCTCATTCTTCAAAATGCTCAGATCGGCACGAAACTCTTCGACTGTTTTGAACGTATGGATTCGAAGAATGTCACCATGGTTCTGATAGCCAACGATCTTGCGAAGGTCGCTCTTCCTCTGGCGCCAAGTGGCTCCATCCGTAAAAAAGATGAAATGAGTGTCATCGCGCTTTGCCTGGATGATCTTCTCTATGTCCCCGATGACGTCTGTCATCTTGGATCCTGTGGCCCCGTAGGCCTTTGATTCGATCAGAATTCGAGGTAGATGTTTGGAAGGTATCGCAAAGTCGCACTTCGCAGTTTGATCACGCTTTCCAACGAAGTTACAGCGCGAATCGAACTGATCGCCAAATACGCTGCGTATCACGGCCTCGACAAAGTCTTCGACCTGGCGACCACGCTTGATTCCAGACATGGCACTTCCTCGACCGCTCCTCAAGCGCTCGATCAATGTGTCGCTCCAATGCGGCGCCTTGTTGACCTCGTTCCTCATCGCGTCGAGTAGTCCGAGTTCCGAGAGAGCGTTCGCGTAGACCTCTGGACTTTGGCTGAACCGCGTCTTGCCACCAGGACCTTCTAGCTGCGTTGACACCGCAGCTTCATATGAGTCCTTCGACAGACCTAGAAACAAGCGAATGACGAGTGAACCGACTACAAAGTCTCGTCTTAGCAGATCGATGATGTCGTCCGCGGTGTAGCTTGGCTTTTCTGGCAGAGATCGAATTACCTCGATCGCTGTCTGTGAAATGTCGTCTCGCCAATCGATATCTATCGTGGTCAGGGAGGCAAGAATCTGAGCCAGCTCTTGCGTAACTCGCTCCATCTAGGTGCCCACGATCAAATACTCGTCGACGACCGCTCGTTCTACGCTCGAATGTGTTCCGAAGTGGTATCGATGTGGGCGTCGATAAGTAACGACACTTCGTTTGTAACGGCGAAGGAGCTCTTCGAGAACCTGCAGATCCGGAAATCCGTTGGAGCTATACGAGAGGACGATGATTTGTTCGCGGAACTTTGCGAACAGGCCGTCGAACGCGTCTACGGCGGTTCGTCGGTAGCTAAACGGCGTGTACATCTTGGGGATCTTCTTGACCTTCGTAGTGTGGTCGATCTTCAGGTCTTTCCAGTAGGACGAGAGCCCCTCGATAAAGTGATAGCGCTTTATGTAGCAGTTATCATCTGACCGGGGGACATACGGCGGATCAAGGTAGACCAAATCCACGGCGGGTTTGCAGTCAGAAAAGACGTCGGCCCGTTGAGCGATGTTGCGTCGATCATTGCAAAAGACGATCCGGTTGAACACGTCGGTTTGCTCGATGAAGTGTTCCTGAATGGAGATTTTGAGGTCGCGACGTCCGTCGTCGTACTTCGAGAGATCACCCGACACCGTGAATACACCGCGAGGTTGCTTCTTGAGGCACGATCGAATCAAGGCGGCCCTTGCGATGGCCTTCTTGTAGGGATGATCAAGTTCCTCAAGTCGGACCGCGACGGTGTCGATGAAGCGTAGATCTTCAGGGGTGAAGAACACACCGTCGAACGTGAGCTCCACAAAACCTCGTCGATGGGATTTGGGGCGGGCAGTTAACATCTCCAGCTCGTGCGGTTCGAGCC
>JANLUG010000827.1:0-2698 GCA_031363335.1 Gammaproteobacteria bacterium | reverse complement strand
GGCATGATCTCGGTGCTCGGCCGCGAACAGCTGGGGCAGTTGTTGTTCGACGTATCGCCCGAAGCGGTGTCGATTGCCGACGAGAACGAACGCATCCTCGCGGTCAATCCGGCGTTCTGCCGCGTCACCGGTTACGGCGCGAGCGAGGCGGTCGGTCAGCAGTTGGGCTTCAACGGTTCAGGTGAGCAGGACGATCGATTCTTCGAAGCGATGCGCCACGATCTGGCGCAATCGGGCAAGTGGGCGGGCGAGATCTGGCAGCGCCGTAAGACCGGCGAGGCCTATGCAGAGAAGGTCACGCGCGTGCGCATCGACGACGAGAGCGGGGTCGGATGCGGTTACCTGACGGTCTCGATGGATTTGTCCGCCAACAAGGACGCTGAGCGGCTGATCAACTGGCAGGCGCACCACGACACGTTGACGAAATTACCGAACAGGACGTTGCTGCTGGAGCGGCTGACGCGCGTGCTCGTGCACCGGCGCAATCGCAGCGAACCCGGCGCGCTGCTGAGCATCGACATCGACCGATTCAAAATGGTCAATGATTCCATTGGTCCAAAGCTCGGCGACCGGCTGTTGACCGAGGCGGCAATGCGCATCGCGATGGCGGCGCGCGAGAGCGACACCGTGGCGCGTCTCGGCAGCGACGAGTTCGCTGTGATGCTGCCCGACCTCTCGGACTACGCCGAAGCGGAACGGATGGCGCGCGCCATTCAGACGAGCTTTGCGCAGCCGTTCCGTTTGGACGGACACGAGATCGTGGTGACGGCGAGCATCGGCATCGCGTTGTATCCGCAAGACGGCACGGAACCGGGCTCGGTCATGCAACGGTCGAACACAGCCATGGCGCGCTCGAAGGAACTCGGCGGCAACGCGATCGTGTTCTATGAAGCGGACATGAACGTGCGCGCCGAGAAGCGCCTGCTTGTTGAGACGGAGTTGCGCCGCGCGGTGCGCGAGCGGCAGCTCGTGCTGCACTATCAACCGATCGTCGATCTGCGCTCGATGAAAGTCGTTGGCGCCGAAGCACTGATGCGCTGGGCGCATCCGGAGCGCGGTCTGGTGCCGCCGGGCGAATTCATTCCGATTGCGGAAGATACCGGCCTGATCATCGAGATGGGTTGCTGGCTCGTCGAAGAAGTCGGCGCGCAGATGCAGCGTTGGAGCGACGAGCAATTGCCTGATTTGCGCGTGTCGATCAACGTCAGCGGCCGTCAGCTGCAGCACGAGAACGACATGCGCGATCTCATCGAACGCGTTCGCGCAGGTCCGGCGCACCGGATGGCGGTGGAGATCACCGAAAGCGTGCTGATGGCCGATCACGAAGCGGTGCTCGCGTTTCTCACTGAACTGCGCGGCCTCGGTGTGCGCGTCGCGCTCGACGATTTCGGCACGGGATTTTCTTCGCTGAGTTATCTGCGCCGGTTCCGCTTCGACGTGCTGAAAGTGGACCGCTCATTCATCTGCGACATCGAACGCAGCAACATCGATCTCGGCCTGGTCGCGTCGATCGTGTCGATGGGCCGCATCCTCGGTGTCGACGTGGTAGCCGAAGGCGTCGAAACCGATGCGCAGCTGCGCTGCCTGGAACAAGCCGGCTGCGATCTGATCCAGGGTTACCTGTTCTCGAAACCCTTGCCCGCCGCCGATTTCGCCGCCTTCACCCGCGCCTTCGGCGTCCCCGCCGTCGAATAAGTCAAAAGACGGTGCCTGGCACCGCCCGTTGACTTGTTGATCCGCGGTTTCGTCGCTCGCGGCTTTGCCGCAGAATTGCGACTTTTCGCGAACCGTACCGATGGACGACCGCAAACACCGCTACGACATCAACAAGCTCGGCAAGCGCCTGCGCCGCGACGTCGGCCGCGCGATCGGCGATTACGGGCTGATCGAGTCGGGCGATCGCGTGATGGTCTGCCTGTCCGGCGGCAAAGATTCGTACACGCTGCTCGACATCCTGCTCAGTCTGCAGCGCAAAGCGCCGATCGATTTCGAACTGGTCGCGGTGAATCTGGACCAGAAGCAACCCGGCTTCCCGGAAGAAGTTTTGCCGCGCTATCTCGACGCGCTCGGCGTGCCGTATCACATCCTCGAGCGTGACACGTACAGCATCGTCCAGCGCCTCACACCCGAGGGCAAAACCTACTGCCCGGTGTGTTCGCGGTTGCGCCGCGGCACGTTGTACGGATTCGCCTCTGAAATCGGCGCGACGAAAGTGGCGCTCGGCCACCACCTCGACGACGTCGTTGAGACGCTGTTCCTGAACATGTTCTTCGGGGGGCGCCTCAAGGCGATGCCGCCGAAGCTGAAGAGCGACGACGGCCGTAACATCCTGATCCGGCCGCTGTACTACTGCCGTGAGACCGACATCGAGCGCTGGGCCGAACACCGCGCGTATCCGATCATCCCGTGCACCCTATGTGGCTCCCAGGAGAATCTGCAGCGTCAGGTCATCAAAGACATGCTCACGCAATGGGATCGCGCGGAACCGGGTCGTGTCGAGAACATCGCCCGCAGCATCGCAAACATCAGCCCCTCGCAGATGGCGGACCCAAAGCTATTCGATTTCGCCGGCCTGCATCGAGACGCCGCTGCGGCTTCTTTGATTCCCTTGAGAGTGAGTTCCTGAGTGGCGTCGGGCGCGACTTCGGTCGAAAGCGAGCGGCGGCGGGTCGGTGTGCCGGACACGCTCAAGCCATCC
>JANLUG010000807.1:0-4843 GCA_031363335.1 Gammaproteobacteria bacterium | reverse complement strand
GTGCTCACCGGCGAACGCCGTCGCGCGTTCGCTGTCGAGATCGGCGCAGGCGACCAGATCGATGAACGGCAGCGCGTTGAGTTTGTCGGCGTAGACCTTCGCGATCACGCCGCAACCGACGATGCCGACGCGCGTTGTGGTATCGCTCGTCACGTCCGGCCGGCCGCAAGACCGTGGCGGGTGAGATAGCGGAGACTCATTTCGACCGCTGTGAACATGTCGGTGGCGCACTGGTCGAGCTCGACGACGTGCCATTTCGCGCGACTCGCCTTGGCAATCGCCGGCACGTCCATCACCCCGTCGCCGACCGCGACCATCGGCGCTTCGTGATTCGTCGCCGGACCGTCTTTAATGTGCAGCAACCGCGCGCGGGCACCGAGGTCAGTGACCACCTGCACCGGATCGGCGCCGCCGACCTTCGCCCAGTACGTGTCGACCTCGGCAAAAACAGTCGGATCGAGCAGCCGGAACAACATCGCATGCGCGGTTTCGCTGCCGATGCGACTGGAAAATTCCCACCAGTGATTGTGATAGCCGAGCGACATGCCCCGCGCGCGTGCTTTTTCGTTGAACGCATTCAGTCGCTCGGCGCACGTTTTCACCGACTCGGCGTCTGCGAACTTGTCGGGCGGCAGAAACGCCACGACGAGATCCTTGTTGCCGATCGCATCCTGCGCGTCGAGCACCTCCGCGGTGCCGTCCGGTTTCGGCAGGGCCACATGCCCGCTCGACACCACCAGCCCGGCATCGGCAAGGCAGCGAATGAACGCGGCGGGCGTGAGATCGTGCAGCCCGGCCGACTCCACGCCGACATAGCCGATGCGGCCTAGTCGCTCGAGCACCGGCGCGAGACCGTGCTTCGCTTCTTCGCGAAGCGAGTACAACTGAATCGAAATCGGTGCTGTCATCGCGCGCCCCCCCGTGTGGCCGGACGATGTCGCAACGCGCGTCGACGTGCAAGTCTCGACGTCGCCTCGCCCGGCGTGCCGCGATGTAGCAATATGCACGGCTTCACGCATGCGAACGACCTGGGGGTTACATGGAATACGGCATCGTTCTTCCGCACAACGAAATCGGCACTGATCCGGGTGCGATCAAGGCCTTCGCGCAAGGAGCCGAGGCGATCGGCGCGACGCATCTGCTGATTTACGACCACGTGATGGGCGCCGATCCGAATCGACCCGGCGGCTGGAAGAACCGACCGTACGACAAAGACGTCGCATTCCACGAACCGTTCACCACATTCGCATTCATCGCGGCGGTGACATCGAAAATCGACATGATGAGCGCCGTGCTGATCCTGCCGCAGCGCCAGACGGTACTCGTCGCCAAGCAGGCGGCCGAAGTTGCGATCCTGTCGAATGGCCGCTTCCGAATGGGCGTCGGCACCGGCTGGAACACCATCGAATACGAAGCGTTGAACGAGGATTTCCATACGCGCGGTGCGCGCCAATCCGAGCAGGTCGACCTGCTGCGCAAGCTGTGGAGCGAAGACAGCCTCACCTACGGCGGTAAGTGGCATACCGTCACCGCGGCCAGCATCAATCCGCGTCCGAAGAAGACCATCCCGATCTGGTTCGGCGGCGGCGCGCCGGCATTGCTCAAACGTTGCGGCGAACTCGGCGACGGTTGGATCCCGATCGTCGGCCCGACGCCGGAGGCCGCGGAGTCGCTCAAGATCATCCGTCAGCACCGCGAGGCCGTCGGTTTGTCGTGGGCCGGTTTCGGTGTGCAGGCGCAGGCGCAGTTCCGCGGCGGTAACCCGGAGCGTTGGCAGGGTCACGCCGGCAAATGGCGCGACATCGGCGCAACGCACATCGCGGTCGCAACGCAGAACGCCGGACTCGTCGGCGTCGATGCGCACCTGCAAGCCGCCGCGAGTTACCTGTCGGCCGTGCGGGAAATAGTCTGACTTGAGCGCCGTTCGCAATCGCGCGAAGGATCAGCTGCCGCAGGTGCTGCTGACCCTGATGAGCATCATCCAGGCGTTGGCGCTCGAGTTCCTATGGGACGACGTGCGCATCGCCGAGCGCGCGCTGCGCTGGGACGCGGTATCGACGTGGTTCCAGATCGGCGCCGACATGCTCGGCATCATGCAGGTGTGGTTGCTATACACCAGCGCGACGATGCGCGTGCGTTGGACGCCGTCGATGCGCGACCTGTTGATCCCGTTTCTGATCGGCATCCTCGAGTTCATTCTGATCGACGTGACCGGCCCCAATCATCGCGGTTTGTGGTTCCTGACGCTCGCGGCCGTATACCTGGTGGCGTCGTGGGACGCGCAGAGCGTGTTCACCCGTGCACGGGAAGATCCCGACAACGTCGAGTTCTTCAGGCACTTCCGCCCCGCCACCGTCTTCGCCCGCTACGAGTCCGCGCTCGTCATCGGAACGCTGATCGGTTTTGGTCTGATCGCCGAGTTCATCGGTGATCCACCCGGCATGGTGCTCGGCGGACTCACGTTCGCGTGCGCCGTGCTGATCTACCGCATGGAAGTGGCGCGGCGGTTCTGGGGGCGCTCGATGTCGATCGCGCCCTTGCCGGACGAGGAGCTGCCGAACGAAGAACCGGACGCTTCGTCGAGCGAGAGCTGACGCAGATCAGTGCCGCGTGACGCGCGCCGCGTGCGGACCTTGTAACGCCTTCAGCATGCGCCGTGTCGGGCCGAGCAGGTAATCGATCGGCTCGTCGGTGAACGTCGCGTTGAATGGCAGCGGTGCATCAGTAAGCAGCGCCTCGCAGTCGCGCGCGAACACGATCGGTCTGCCGCGTGGCTTGTCCTTAGCAACGAATACCATCGCGATCATGTGCCGATATTCGTCCGACGGATTCGGCACGCCGCGGTGCCACAAGCGCGAATCGCGCAATAGCACATCGCCTTTTTTGAACACGCCGCGAACCGGCGCCGCGTCGCCGCGGCGTTCATCGATCGCGTCGTCGGGCACCGGCGTCGGCACGACGATCATGTGCGTACCCGGCCACAATTCGACCGCGCCGTTGTGCTCATCCACGTCCTGCGGCACGACGTTGATCACGACCGCGGAAGTCGGCGCCGCCTCGCCGCTCGGTAACGGCGCATGCATCGCGTCGAGATGCAGCTGTTGATACGTGCTGTCGGGGCAGTTCGTGTTGCCGTTGTAGAACTCGCAGTACGCCGCGGCGCCGAGAAGCACCCGCAGCGCGTCGCAGATCAACGGATTGGCGACGTATTCGGGAAATACATACGGCGCGAACGGCGGCGGCCCTTGCTGCAGGTGGCCGCGATCGCGTGGATTGCCGCCGATACTGTCGCAAAACGCCAACAACTCGGCCGAGTCGCGATCCATGCGCGCTTTCAATGCGTCGAGCGGCGCGTGGTCGATGATCCGATCCAGTACCAGAACACCGTCGCGCTGCATCGCGGCGAGCAATTGCTTGCGATGCGTCGCCGTCAGCGTGCCGCGGCGACGTTCTGCCGGAGAGGGGTCGATGTGGATCACGCCGATCGTCCTTTGACGAGCGGAACCACGCGCTGTGAGATGGAGCCGAAAATCGTTTGCCCGCGCGCGTCGCACATTTCGAGTCGAACCGAATCGCCGTAACGCAGAAACGGCGTCACCGGCGCGCCGCCGCGGATCGTCTCGATCACGCGCACTTCCGCGATGCAGGTATATCCGACGCCGCCGTCGGCGAGGCTCGTGCCGCGCTCGATGTCCTGGCGATTCGACACCGTTCCGGAGCCGATGATCGACCCCGCACATAAATTGCGCGTGCGGCTCGCGTGCGCGATCAGGTCGCAGAAGTCGAACACCATGTCGACGCCGGCGTTCGGCGCCCCGAACGGCACGTCGTTGATGAAGGATTGCAGCGGTAGATGGACGCGCCCGCCGTCCCACGCCGCACCGAGTTCGTCCGGTGTCACCGCTACGGGCGAAAAGGCCGAAGCGGGCTTCGATTGAAAGAACCCAAACCCTTTGTCGAGCTCACCGGGAATCAGTCCACGCAACGATACGTCGTTCACGAGCATCAATAGCTTGATGTGCGCGCCGGCCTTCGTCCGGTCGGTGCCCATCGCAACATCGTCCGTGACCACGGCCAGTTCGCCTTCGAGGTCGATGCCCCAGCTCTCGTCGGCGGCAACGATGTCGTCGCGCGGCCCGATGAAATCGTCGGAACCGCCTTGGTACATCAGCGGGTCGGTCCAGAACGTCTTCGGCATCTGCGCACCGCGCGCGCGCCGCACGAGTTCGACGTGATTGACGTACGCGCTGCCGTCGGCCCATTGGTAGGCGCGCGGCAGCGGCGACGCCACAGCGCGCTCATCGAACGCAAACGCGTTTGCGCAGCGCCGCTCGTTCAGTGCCACCGACAGCGCTTCGAGTCGGGGCGCCGACGTGCCCCAACCATCGAGCGCCGCCTGCAACGTCGGGGCGATCTCTGCCGCGACGACGGCACGCGACAAATCGCGCGACACGACGATCAGCGTGCCGTCGCGGCCATGCTTGAGCGACGCCAGTTTCACGATGTCTGCTCCTCGTCTATCGACTGCCGTGCCTTGTCGAGGGCATCACGTAGTACGGACCCCGCGCCGATGTGATTCGCCAGCAGCAGAATTAGTCGCGCGTTCAACGCGGTGCTTTGCGCTTCCGAAAGACCGCGGTGCGCGTCGATCAACGCCGCGTAGAACGCGTCCGCATCGTCGAAGTTGGGCTCGATGTTCAAGGAGAGGTTCAGCGCGACGCTCAAGCGACGTCCTCCAAAACGAATCCAAGGGCTCTGCGCACGGCGCGCCGCACGTCACTCGCATCGAATCGGCGCCAACGCGCGGCGACGTGTTGATCGGGACGCAGCAGATAGGCGCCGC
>JANLUG010000767.1:0-6466 GCA_031363335.1 Gammaproteobacteria bacterium | reverse complement strand
GCTATCTCGCGCTCTGGTCGGTCTATTGGGTTTTCAAATTGGCAACCGGCAAGGAAGGCATGGGGTATGGCGATTTCAAACTACTCGCCGCCATGGGCGCGTGGTTCGGGTGGCAAACCCTGCCTATGCTGGTACTGATCTCTTCAGTGGTCGGCATCGTGTTGGGGGGCGGCTTCTTGCTGATCCGGCGCAGTCGCGAAGCGATCCCGTTCGGCCCCTATCTGGCCATCGCAGGCTGGGTCACTTTGCTCGCTCATGATAGGGTGATCGCCGTCGTTTTCGGCTGAGAGTCCGTGCATGTTCGTCGTCGGAATCACGGGTGGGATCGGCTCAGGTAAATCCGCCGTTTCAGATCGGTTCAAGCGCCTCGGCATCAAGGTGGTAGACGCCGACATCGCATCGCGCGAAGTCGTCAAACCGGGTCAGCCCGCTTTGAATGCGATCCGCGAGCATTTCGGCACGGAGCTCATCCTGCAGGACGGAACTCTCGACCGCGCGGAACTTCGCAAACGCGTCTTCGCAGACGCGGAGGAACGCCGTTGGCTCGAGCGACTGTTGCACCCGTTGATCAACGCATATCTCGCAGCCGAACTGGCGAACGCCGAATCACCCTATGCGATCCTCGTCTCACCGCTGCTGATGGAGACCGGACAATCGAGATTCGCCGACCGGATCCTCGTGGTCGATGTTCCGGAGAACGTTCAACTCGCTCGAACAATGGCGCGAGATTCCAATGACGAGGCGCAGGTCAAGGCGATCATGGCCGCCCAAACCGGGCGCGCGGCCCGATTGGAAAAGGCGGACGACGTCATCATCAACGACGCTGGATTCGAGGTGCTGGATGAGACTGTGGCTGGACTTCACGCACGCTACCTTGACCTGGCTCGGAAGGCACGCTGATGGCCGATGCACCTGCCCGGATCGTCGCGTGCCCGACATGTCGCAAGCCGGTGCATTGGAGCGAGAGCAGTCGCTTCCGGCCGTTCTGCTCCGATCGTTGTCGTTTGATCGACCTCGGCGCCTGGGCGACCGAACAACACAGGATCCCCGCGGAAGAACTCGACGATGAGTCCGAAAGCGAAGATCCGGCAAACTGAGTCGACTCGTTAGGTGCGGTACTCCGCGTTGATGCGGACGTACTCGTATGAGAAATCACAGGTCCAGATCGTTTCGCGCGCGGAGCCTCGTCCGAGGTCGATGCGCACGACGAACTCCGCCTGGCTCATGACGCGCGCACCCGCTTCTTCTGTATAGTCCGGCGCAATCATGCCGCCTCTCGCAACGCAAACGTCGTCCAGGTGGAGCGAAACTCGATCGGGGTCGAGTCCGTCCACGCCGGCGCGACCGATCGCCATGCAGAATCGACCCCAGTTGGGGTCGCTGGCAAACATTGCGGTTTTGATCAACGGCGACTGCCCGACGGTGTAGGCGACCTGAAGACACTCAGCCGTCGTAAGACCACCTTCCACCTCGACGGTCACGAATTTCGTCGCGCCCTCGGCATCGCGAATGATTCGCTGCGCGAGTTCGCGTGCCACCGAGACGACACCGTCGCGCAGCGCCGCGTATTCGGGATGGCTTTCCGAATCGACCTCGACATTTCCGGCGGCGCCGGTTGCGACGAGGATGAACGAGTCGTTCGTCGACGTGTCTCCGTCGACGGTGATTCGATTGAAGCTGGCGTCGGAGGCGTTCCTGACGAGCCCATCGAGGCAGCGTTGCGACACAGCCGCATCGGTGCCGATGTACGCGAGCATCGTCGCCATGTCAGGTCGGATCATTCCCGCGCCCTTCGCAATTCCCGTCACGGTGACGTCTACACCGCCGACGCGGATCGAACGGGACAGCGCCTTGGGTCCGGTATCAGTCGTCATGATCGCTCGCGCGGCCGGCTCCCATGCTTCGCCCAGACTACCTATCGCGCGAGGAACGCCGGCGCGCAGTTTTGGAAGCGGCAACCGCTGTCCGATCACGCCGGTTGAGAACGGTAATACGGCCTCCACGGATAGATCGAGCGCGTCTGCAACCCAACGACAGCACTGCAGCGCGTCGTCCATGCCGGCGGCGCCAGTGGCCGCATTCGCGTTACCGCTGTTGACGAGAATCGCTCTAGGCGGCTGGCGCGACAGGTGATCCTCACAGACGCGCACCGGTGCCGCCTTGAACGCACTCTGCGTGAACACGCCCGACACGCGACTGCCGGCATCCAATGCCATTACGACGAGGTCGTCGCGTTGTGTCTGTTTGATTCCGGCACATGCGGTGCCGATTCGAATTCCGCGGATCGGAGCGAGCTTGCCCAGGGGCGGAAGATTGACCGCCATCAGCCTGTCCGACCATGGCAATGCTTGTATTTCTTTCCGGACCCACACGGGCACACTTCGTTGCGCCCGACCTTGCGTTCGTGACGAACGAATGTCTCGGCCTTCTGCACGACCGGTTCCGCCGCCTCGACCCCGTCGTCGCCGTTGGTTGCGGCCGCCGCATCCTGGTGCACGAAGCGCATCCGCTTCGCCTGCTCCTCGCGACGCCGCCGTTCGGTCTCTTCGACGGTCTCCGGACGTTCTATCTGCACTCGCGACAACAAGCGGATCGCATCGCGCTTGATGACGTAGAGAAGTTCCTGGAACAGCTCGAACGCTTCGCGCTTGTATTCCTGCTTCGGCTGTTTCTGCGCGTACGCGCGAAGGTGGATGCCCTGACGGAGGTGATCCATCGTCGCCAGATGCTCTTTCCAGCGCTGGTCGAGGATCTGCAGCATCACCTGCTTTTCGACGAGCCGAATGTCGACACCCTGTTCTCGCCATTGAGAGTCTTTGGCGTCGTATTCAACCGTGATTTGTTCATGGATCCGACGTCGCAACGAGTCTTCGTTCAGCGAGTCGTCTTCGTCGAGCCAGCGTCGCAACGGTTGGATCGAGTTGAACTCGGTCAGAAGCGCCTGTTCGAGCCCACTGATATCCCACTGCTCTTCGAGGCTCTGCGCGGGGATGTACTCGGTGATGACGTTCGTGACGATCTCTTCGCGCAAGGCGCGGATCATGTCCGAGATTTCGTCAGCCGCCATCAATTCGTCGCGCTGCTGGTAGATGACCTGCCGCTGATCATTCGACACGTCGTCGTACTCGAGCAGATTCTTGCGGATATCGAAGTTGCGACCTTCGACTTTGCGCTGGGCCTTCTCGATCGCATTGGTGACCATACGGTGCTCGATGGCCTCACCTTCCTCCAGGCCCAACGACTGCATGATGCCGCGAATTCGATCGGACGCGAAAATTCGCATCAGGTTGTCTTCCATCGACAGATAGAAGCGCGACGAACCATTATCGCCCTGACGTCCCGCCCGGCCTCTCAACTGATTGTCGATGCGGCGAGACTCGTGTCGTTCCGTACCGACGATGTGCAGACCGCCTGCCGCAACAACGGCATCGTGACGCTTCTGCCACTCTGCGCGAACCTCATCGATCTGTGCTTGTGTTGGCTCGGTCAGCTCTGCCAGCTCGGCCTGCCAGTTGCCGCCGAGCACGATGTCGGTTCCGCGTCCGGCCATGTTCGTGGCGATCGTCACCACACCGGGACGACCCGCCTGCGCGACGATCTCGGCCTCTCGCTCATGCTGTTTCGCATTCAGGACGCTGTGCGGGATCTTGCGCTTCTGCAGTTCCCCGGACAGGCGTTCCGACGATTCAATGGATGCCGTCCCAACGAGTACGGGGCGACCCTCGGCGACCCGCTCGTTGATGTCTTCCACGATCGCGTCGTACTTTTCGTCGATCGTGAGATAGACGAGATCGTTCGCGTCTTTGCGCACCATCGGACGGTGCGTTGGAATGACCACGACCTCCAGAGCGTATATCTGGTGAAACTCGAATGCCTCGGTCTCCGCCGTTCCGGTCATGCCGGACAGCTTCCGATACATCCGGAAGTAATTCTGGAAGGTGGTCGACGCCAGCGTCTGCGTCTCGTTCTGAATCGATACGTTCTCTTTGGCCTCGATGGCCTGGTGCAATCCTTCGGACCAGCGCCGCCCCGGCATCGCGCGGCCCGTGTGCTCGTCGACGATCACGATCTCGTCGTTCTGAACCATGTAGTCGACATCGAGCTTGAACAGATTGTGCGCACGAAGCGCGGCGTGCACGTGGTGCAGCAAACCGAGGTTGGTCGCTGCATACAGGCTGTCGCCTTCGGCCAGGAGGCCCAGTCGCACCAGCTCGTCTTCGACGAAGGTGTGGCCGCGCTCGGTCAACTCGATCTGCCGGTTCTTCTCGTCGACGATGAAGTCGCCTTCCTCGATGATCCCTTCCGGGTCGTCGGCAGTACCGACCTGACGTTTCAGCTTGGGCGCGAGGCGATTGATCTTCTGATACAGGTCGGTGCTTTCTTCGGCGGGACCCGAAATGATCAGCGGCGTGCGCGCCTCATCAATCAGGATCGAGTCCACTTCGTCGACGATCGCGAAGTTGAGTCCGCGTTGGAATTTGTCCTTGAGCGTGAACGCCATGTTGTCGCGCAGATAGTCGAAACCGAACTCGTTGTTCGTCCCGTAAGTGACATCCGCGAGGTACGCCTCGCGTTTGGACACCACGTCTTGCCGCGATTGAATGACACCCACGCTCATCCCCAGCGCCATGAGAATGGGACCCATCCATTCCGCATCGCGTCTTGCGAGGTAGTCGTTCACGGTGACGACATGTACGCCGTCACCGGTAAGCGCATTCAGGTACGCCGGCAGCGTCGCGACCAGCGTTTTGCCTTCGCCGGTCCGCATCTCCGGGATGCGTCCTTCGTACAGCGTGATGCCGCCCATGATCTGCACATCGTACGGGCGCTGCCCGAGCACCCGTTGTGCGGCTTCGCGGACCGCAGCAAACGCTTCGGGCAGCAGCTCGTCGAGCTTTGCACCTGCTGCGATGCGTTGCTTGAACTCGGTGGTCTTTGCCTTGAGCGCGTCGTCCGAGAGTGCGTGGATTGGTTCTTCGAATGCGTTCACGCGAGCAACCAGCTTGCTCATGCGTTTGAGCTCACGGCTGTTTTTGGTGCCGAAGACCTTGAGGAAAATTCCGCCGACCATAGAGAGTTAGACGCGAGAAAAGCGGCATGTTACCGCGTTTGAAGCGGATTTTGACGAACGGGAAATCAGCGGAAACGAAGAGAGCTGATGCGAGAAGTCAAGTCTGTCGAGTGCGTGCGACGTATCTGGCAGGGTCGACTTGACGGCCGTCTTTGAGAACTTCGAAGTGCACATGCGGGCCTGTCGAGCGACCGGTGCTTCCCATGCGACCGATGACCTGCCCCTTCTTCACTACGTCGCCCGCGGCTACCAACAACTCGTCGTGGTGTCCGTAGCGCGTGATGTATCCGGCGCCGTGATTGATCTCGATCATTCGACCGTACCCGTTGCGATCGCCCGCAAAGGTCACGACGCCGGACGCGACCGCCACCACGTCGGATCCGGGTTTGCCTGCGAAGTCGGCACCCGCGTGCCACGCCATACGACCGGTGATCGGATCGACCCGACGACCGAATCCGGACGACATCCAGCCGAGCTTGATGGGCCGGCCGGCAAGTGCCACCTCTTCATGGAATTTCTGATTCGCGAGCAACGAGGCGAGCACTTCGAGCTCGTCTTCGCGCGCCCTGATCTGACCGGCCAGCGTGTCGGCAGCGAGCATGAACTCTGGTGCCAATTGCGCTTGGGGAACGTCGACATCCGACTCCGGACCACCGACGGCCGGTGCTTCATCGAAGCGGAATTCACCTTCGTCGAGTTGGGCAACTTCCGCGACCCGTTCGCCGAGCGCTTCGATGCGCAACAGGCGCGCTTGCATCGCAGCCAGTCTTCGTCCGACGGCTTCCATCTCGACGCGGCTCTGCGACTGAATTCGTTCGATTTCCTGGCTTTGACCGCTTAGCCGGTTCTGCCACTTCGCGATGACCTGACTGTCGAGGAGATCGTTGCCGAGGAAGCGTGTTACGACGAGGACATTGCCAATAAGACCCGCGACCACCAGGAGGGCGACGACTACGGCCAGTGCACCCGGAATTCGCCGGGGTTGCGCTCGACCGCTCTTTTCCCGAAAGAGTATGATCTGCATCGTTTTACTTATCGTGCCCTTCTCGCGTGGCCAATAGAAAGATAGACAGTCTTCTCTCTTCCGGCCATTCCCCGCACTCCGCCCTTGCTCGTTTGGTCAATCGCGCATCTCAACAAGATGCATGGACCGACCAGTTTCGAGCCCTGCTGCCGCAGGATCTGGCTTCGGAGTGTCGAATCGCGAACGTACGCGATCAGGTCCTCACTGTCCACATTAACAACGCCGCCTGGGCGACCCGACTCCGCTTCCTGACACCAGGGCTGTTGCCGAATCTGAATCGCCTCGCTGACTTCACCGCCGTAAACGAGATCCGTTTGAAGGTGGTGCCTGTTGTAACCGACGTAACCCCCACAGCGCCGAGCACCATGGAT
>JANLUG010000702.1:0-5508 GCA_031363335.1 Gammaproteobacteria bacterium | reverse complement strand
TTGATCGGCGGCCGGATGGCGCAACCGTGGACGAAGGTCGCGGAGTCCGAAATGGTCTGGGACAACGACGTCAATCCCGAAGGTGTCGCGGCGCAGTACAGCCGCAAATTCGGCAGCACCAACGTGTTCGGGTCGGGCGGGGTATTCACGGTGAAGGACAACGTCACCGGATTCGGTCCCGAGTTCAACAATGATCTGCGAATGTACTACGCGCAGCTCGGCACCAACCTGTTCCCCGGCGACAACTACAAGCTGACGCTCGGCGCCAGCGTGTTCCACTACTACAAGGATGGGTTCGCCCCGGCGAACGTGACCGGCGGCAGCCTGGAAGCAAACGGCAACACGTCGACGCAGTTCCAGCTCTACGAAGGCTTCGGCCAGCTCGACATCCTCGGCCTGCCGTTGCCGTTGTCGCTTTACGGTCAATACGTGCAGAACCCCTCGGCTAACGGTCCGCAAGAGGGCGAAGACAGCGGCTATCTGGTCGGCCTGCTGACGCGCTTCTGGGAGATCGGCGTGAACTACAGCTACCGCGACGTGGAGCGCAACGCAGTTGTCGGCGCGTTCACCGACTCGGACTTCGCGTCGGGATTCACCGCATCGAAAGGCAGCAAGCTGCAGCTGTCGTACAACATCAGCAAGAACTTCCAGTTCCTGACGACGTACTTCTACACGGAGTCGGACGCGTCGAACCCGGCAAACCCCGGCGCCCAGACGAACACGCTGCAGGTCGACCTGGTGGCGACGTTCTAAACCAACTCTCCCGAATCTCATGTTTGCGAAGGAGCGAAATCAGATGAATGCAAAACAAATCAGCTATGGGGCGATCATCGCCCTCGCCTGCAGCGTCGGCACCGCCGCGTTCGCGGCCGGCACCGTCGAAGTGGACGGCTCCAGTACCGTCTATCCGATCACGGAAGCGGTGGCGGAAGAATTCCAGAAGGTCGGCGGCGGCACCCGCGTCACGGTCGGAATCTCCGGCACCGGCGGCGGATTCAAGCGGTTCTGCCGCGGTGAAACCGACATCTCCAACGCGTCGCGACCGATCCTGAAGGACGAAATGGTGCTGTGCGCGCAGAACGGCGTGAAGTACGTCGAACTGCCGATCGCGATGGATGCGTTGACCATCGTCGTCGGCAAAGCGAGCACGTGGGTCGATTATCTGACGGTCGCCGAACTCAAGAAGATGTGGGAGCCCGCTGCACAGGGCAAGGTCAAGAACTGGAAGGATATCCGCGCAGGCTTCCCGGATGCGCCGATGTCGCTGGCCGGCCCAGGTGCGGATTCCGGCACGTTCGACTACTTCACCGAAGCCGTGGTCGGCAAGGCGAAGTCGTCGCGCGGCGACTATCAGGCGAGCGAAGACGACAACGTCGTCGTGCAGTTCGTTTCGCGAAACAAAGGTGCGCTCGGCTATTTCGGCCTGGCCTACTACGAAGAAAACAAAGACAAGCTGGTGGCGGTGCCCATCAAGGCCACGGACGCGTCGCCCGCAGTGCTGCCGTCGGTGGCCACGGTCAACGACGGCACCTATCAGCCGCTCGCCCGACCGATCTTCATCTACGTGAGCGCAAAGTCGATGAAGCGCCCCGAGGTCAAACAGTTCGTCGATTTTTATCTCGACAACGGTGCTGAACTGGCAAAAGAGGTCGGCTACATCAACCTGCCCGCCGACGAATACGTGCAAGCCAAGCAGAACTTCGCCGCCGCGAAGCTCGGCACCGGATTCGGCGGTGTTCCCGAGGTTGGCGTTCGCGTTGCCGACTTGCTGAAGCGCGAGGGCAAGCAATAACGGAGCCACCAGATCCCGATCGGCCGCCCCCGGCCGGTCGGGATTCGATTTGCCCTGATGCCGCTTCCCATTGAAACTTGCCATCCATGAAAACCTCCACTGATCGAAGGAGTCGTACCGGCTCCCTTCTGCCGCCGCCTCGCGTGCCGCGCAGGCGCCACGTCAAAGAGTCGGTGATCGAAGGCGCGCTGCTTTTCAGCGCGCTCAGCGCGGTGTTCATCACGATCGCAATCATCGTCGTGCTGGTCGGTGAGTCGCTCGCGTTCTTCCGCCACGTGTCGTTGATCGAGTTCGTCACCGATACGCAGTGGACGATCATGTTCGAAGACAAGCATTACGGCATCGCGCCGCTCTTGGCCGGCACGCTGGTGACTTCGACCATCGGGCTGCTGGTGGCAGTGCCGCTCGGTACGATCATCGCGATCTACCTCAGTGAGTTCGCTCCGCACCGGGTGCGCGAAATCATCAAGCCGGTGCTCGAGCTGCTCGTCGGCGTGCCGACGGTGGTGTTCGGCTACTTCGCGTTGCTGTTCGTCACGCCGCTGTTGCAGAAGATCATGCCGGACCTGCCCGGCTTCAACATGCTCGGACCCGGCATCGTCATCGGTATCATGATCACGCCCTACATCAGCTCCGTCGCCGAAGACGCGATGCGCGCGGTGCCGATGCAATTGCGTGAAGGCGCCTACGCGATGGGGGCGACCCGATTTCGCACATCGACCACAGTAGTCGTGCCTGCCGCGCTATCCGGCATCATCGCGGCGTACGTGCTCGGCGTGTCGCGTGCGGTGGGCGAGACGATGGTGGTTGCCGTCGCTGCGGGCCAGCAACCCAACTTCACGCTGAACCCGATGGAGCCGGCCGCCACGATCACGTCGTTCATCGTGCAGGTGGCGCTCGGCGATCTGCCGCACGGCAGCATTGAATACCAGAGCATCTTCGCCGCCGGACTCGTGCTGATGCTGATGACGTTGGGCTTCAACGTGATCGGTCATCTGTTGCGAAAGCGTTTTCGCGAGGTGTATTGAATGGCGACCGAACTCGCACCCTCGGCGCGCATGGAAACGCAGGCCCTGCGCCGCCTGATCGCACGCAACAAACAAGGCGACAAGATCTTCGCGGTGGTCGGACTGATCGCGATGCTGGTCGGCGTGTTCGCACTGGCCGCGTTGCTCGCGAAACTTGCGATGGACGGCGGCACGCGCATCAGCTGGCAGATCCTCTCGACTTTTCCATCGCGCCACGCCGAAAAGGCCGTCAACCTGTCGGCGTGGGTCTGTACGAGCCTCGTCATGCTCGTGACCACATTCTCGGCGGTTCCCGTCGGCATTGCGGCCGGTGTGTACCTGGAGGAATACGCGCGGCGCAGCTGGATTACCGATTTCATCGAGATCAACGTGACGAATCTCGCCGGCGTGCCGTCGATCGTCTACGGCCTGCTGGCGCTCGGCTTGTTCGTCTACGGCATGGGTTTTGGACAAAGCGTTCTTTCAGCCGGACTGACGCTCGGTCTGCTGATTCTGCCGGTGGTGATCGTGTCGACGCGTGAAGCGATCCGTTCGGTGCCCGTCGCCATGCGAGAAGCTGCGTACGCCCTCGGCGCCACCCGCTGGCAGACGGTGCACGACCACGTGCTGCCGTACTCGACCGGTGGAATTCTGACCGGCGTCATTCTCGGACTGTCCCGGGCGATCGGCGAAACCGCACCCATCATCACGATCGGCGCACTGACGTTCATCGCCTTCCTGCCGCCGGCGCCGGTCACGAGCGAACCGCCGTATATCTCCTTCGACTGGCTGCTGGCGCCGTTCACGGTGATGCCGATCCAGATGTTCAACTGGATGTCGCGACCGCAGGCCGCGTTCATCGAAAATGCTGCTGCTGCCGGCCTGATTCTCGTATTAATGACCGTCGGCATGAATGGCGTAGCCATTTGGCTGCGGTACCGGTTCCGCAAGAAAATCAAATGGTGATGAGATGGATGGGCCAATCGTGAATGCACCCCTGCGTCCGGACGTTGGTGTATCGACCGGCATCGCCGACGAAACGATCAAGGCGGAAGTGCGCGGCCTGAGCTTCTTTTACGCTTCAGGCATGCAGGCGCTCAAATCGGTCAACATGAATCTGGCCGAGAACAAGGTCACCGCCCTGATCGGGCCGTCCGGCTGCGGCAAGTCGACGCTGCTGCGCTGCTTCAACCGTATGCACGATCTTTATCCGGGCAATCGGTACGACGGCGAGATTGTCATTCATCCCGACAGCGTCAACGTGCTCGGGCCCGAGGTCGATCCGATCGAGATGCGCATGCGCATGTCGATGGTGTTCCAGAAGCCGAACCCGTTTCCGAAGTCGATTTACGAGAACGTCGCGTATGGATTGCGTGTCCGCGGCGTCACGCGCGCCGGATTGATCGACGAGCAGGTGGAACGCGCGCTGACCGATTCGGCACTGTGGGGTGAGGTCAAGGATCGTCTGCAGGATCAGGCATACAACCTTTCCGGCGGACAACAGCAGCGCTTGTGCATTGCGCGCGCGTTGGCGGTGGAACCCGAGATTCTGCTGTTCGACGAACCGACGTCGGCGCTCGATCCCATCGCGACTGCGAGCATCGAGGAGCTGATCGCGGAACTGCGCAGCCGCGTCACGATTCTGATCGTCACTCACAACATGCAACAGGCGGCGCGCGTCTCGGACTACACCGCGTTCATGTATCTCGGTGAGCTCGTCGAATTCGGCGACGCCGACGACTTCTTCACCAATCCCAAACAGAAACGCACGGAAGACTACATCACCGGCCGCTACGGCTGACGATGCGGCGAGGAATCAGCATGCCCGGCCAAGGTGGTGAGTTCACGAGTCATTTCTCCAGCCAGTTCAATCAGGAGCTGGAGAATCTGCGCAGCCGCGTGCTGGCGATGGGCAGCGTGGTCGAACGACAGATTGCAGATGCGGTCACCGCACTCGCAACCAACAACGAGAACACGGCGCGATCGGTGATCGGCGGCGATCTGCACGTCAATCAACTCGAGATCTATCTCGATGACGAATGCCGCCGGATCCTGGCGCGCCGCCAACCCGCTGCGGGCGATCTGCGCCTCGTGTTCGCCGTCATCAAAGCGGTCACCGACATCGAACGCATCGGCGACTCCGCAAAGAGCGTTGCGCGCATGGCGATCAAGATGGTGGAAGCAAAACCGAGTGGACCGGTGCCCAGCCTGCAGCACCTCGGCGAACTCGTCAGCCAGATGGTACGCAAGGCGATCGGTGCCTTCGCGGTGATGGACGTGAATCTGGCGCTCGAAGTCGAGCGCGCCGACATCGCAGCGGATGAAGAATACCGGGCCGTCATGCGCACACTGACGACGCGGATGAGGGAGGATTCGAAGGCCATCGATTGGGCGCTGAACCTCATCATGGCCGCGCGTGCGCTGGAACGCGCCGGCGACCATGCGAAGAATATTTCGGAATACCTGATCTATCTCGTGCAAGGCAAAGACGTGCGTCACGTCAGCCTCGAAGACCGCGAGCGGCAGGTGCAGGACCGCGCGCAACGCAACGATGAGCCGCGCAAACCCTGACGGGCGGATTTCTGTCGCCATTACCTGCGACGTCATGGATTTAGCGCCGGGCCTGCCCTAGGGTCCGCGCATGATTACATCCACGTCGCGAGCGGTACCCACCATCGGCAATCACCTGCGCGACTGGCGGCAGCGCCG
>JANLUG010000693.1:0-1718 GCA_031363335.1 Gammaproteobacteria bacterium | reverse complement strand
CGCCGAAGCACGCGGCACGCCTCGGGCGATTCGCGGTCGGTACGCTCGGGCCGCGTTCGGCAAAGGCAACAATGGTGAAGGACAATCTGCGCATCGCGTTTCCGGAGCTCGACAAACCGGCCATCGACGATCTCGCGCGGCGGACGTGGCGCAACATCGGTTTGGTGTTCGGGGAGTATCCGCACCTCGAGCGGATCGCGCGCTCGAAGGACCGGCTGGAAGTGGTCGATCTGTGCAATCTCGACGTGTATCGACGGCGCGAGCGACAGGCGATCTTCTTCGGCGCGCACCTGTCGAATTGGGAAATCATGGCGCTGGCGCTCGCGCGTGAGGGCGTGCCGCTGCTCGCGCTGCACGCGCCGCTGCAGAATCGCCACCTCGGCAAACTGTTGGATCGCGCGCGCGAGCAACTCGGCTGCAGGATGCTGGCGCGTGGCGAATCGATGCGCGCGCTGATCACTCAAGTGCGCGAAGGAGGCAGCCTCGGGTTGTTGTTGGATCTTTCGATCAAGGACGGCGAGCCGGTGCCGTTCTTCGGCCATCCGATGCGTACCTCGCTCACGCCGGCGCGAATGGCCGCGCGATACGGCTGCGACATCGTCCCGATGCGGACCGAACGGCTCGGCGAGGCGCGTTTCCGCGTGATCGCCTATCCGCCCGTTCAGTTCGACAGCGTCGGCCAGGACGAGGGCGAAGACGAGCAGACGAGGGCGATTGCCGTGACGACGCAGCTGAACGCGCTGATGGCACAATGGATCCGCGAACAGCCGGATGAATGGATGTGCGCCAATCGGCGTTGGGAAAAAGCGCTGCATCGATCGTTGCCGAGGTGATGAGGTAGTATTCGCGCAGCCAGGGATGGAAGCTAAAGATCCAATGAACGTCCTCCTCGTCATAGTCGGTGTACTCGCAGCGCTCGCTGTTGCCGGGGCGTGGCTCGTCCGGCGCTTCGAGAAAATGCCGAGCAAGAAAAAGAAGAAGCTGTTCACCAAGACCATCAACGAGGTGTACACGTGGTTCGAAGACCACGGCCTCATGCGCCGCAATCCGGCGTACATCCGCGACTACCATCGCGAATACCCCGAACTGAAGGTGCTCGAAGACAACCACGCCGTCGTGCAGCAGGAGTGTCTCGAACTGCTGACCATCAAGGATCGTCTCACCGACATCCGCGCGCTCGGCGCGGGGTACACGGAAGGCGGCATACACACCGCGAAGTGGAAAGCCTTCATGTTCAAGTCCGGCGATTTCATCGACGAGAACTGCCGGCTCGCGCCGAAGACCGCCGAGTTGATCAAGCGCATTCCCGGCGTATACACGGCGTTCTTTTCGGTGCTCGACCCGCACCAGGAGATCACGCCGCATTGGGGTTACTACAAAGGGTTCCTGCGCTATCACCTCGGCGTGCGGATTCCGTACAACAACGAGAACAAGCAGTGCTGGTTGCGCGTCAACGGCGATCGCGCGCAGAACGAACTGCAGGACAAAGACCAGATCAAGAACGGCGAACGCTACTTTTGGAAGAACGGCGAAGGCATCATCTTCGACGACAACTACCTGCACGACGCGGCCAACGAGTCCGACGAGGTGCGGGTGGTGTTGTGGCTCGACCTGCGCCGCAAGATGCCGTTCTACATCATGCCGCTGAATCGCCTGTGCCTGTGGCTGGTGTATCGCGACAAATCGGTGGAGAAGATCCGCCGCGGCGCGCTGATCGG
>JANLUG010000672.1:0-19118 GCA_031363335.1 Gammaproteobacteria bacterium | reverse complement strand
GTACATCCGGTTGCCTTTCGATTCGATACCGGTGCGGTGACTCACACACCGTTTCCATTAGCATTTCAAAATCCGCAAGATACATTGCACCCAGACCCCTGGCCTTTTTGATTCAAGATACGCAACCGATTCAAGATGCTCTGTTTCAGCAGCAGGATGGAAAATATAACTCACCGCAACAAGGCCTTTGCCTTGCGTCGCACTTCCTCTGCTGAAATGGGCTGCACAATACCTTCATCCAGATCCCGCGCACGACGATATGCCTCAGCCAGCCAATCTTGTGCGATTTCTGCGTCCGACGGCGCATCAAGACTCAATAACAAAGTCTGCGCCAATTTGGCACGTTCATCTTCTGTCAGTTGCAGAGCTGCTTGTTCAAGTTGCTTGAGTTTCATGAATTTTATCCCTCAGGGTCAGACTCGATTGAAAATATCACACATTCATTAATCAACGCAAACGTACTCGAGCAATTCGATGAATTAAAGGTGACTATCCCCTTTTCCCGCTGATAGGTATGATTGATGAAACACGGTGACACTTTTTCTAAGAGTAAGTGCATCGGCAGGGTGTCATGCCACAAGGCGAGAACTGGCCCCGTCACGCTTAAATGTCAATTGTAAGGCCTGACCCCGTCGCCCAACACCGGGCACGGCGGGCGGCGCTACGTGCCCTATGCCTTTACCGAACAGGGAGTGGCGATGCTTTCCTCCGTGCTCAACAGTCCGCAGGCCATCGCGGTCAACATCGAAATCATGCGCGCCTTCGTCCGGCTGCGGCAGATGCTGGCCTCCAATGCCGACCTCGCCCGCAAGCTGGCGACGCTCGAAAGGAAATACGACGCGCAATTCAAGATCGTATTCGACGCCATCCGCGAACTGATGACTCCGTCCGAGCCGAAGAAGAAGCGGCCCATCGGCTTTGTGGCGTGGGAGGAGAAATGAACGGACGAAGCCATACGCGCGTCGCGCGGCGACCCGGTATCTGGGGTCGAATGCCGTCGCAGGGCCTCGAACCGTTGCGCATGTGGTTTGCGCAGCAGTTGGGCGGCAGCAGCAGCGCGCACGACGTGATCATCTCTCCCGGCAGCCAGGCGGGCATCAGTGTCGTGTTGCGTGCGCTCGTCGAGCCCGGTGCGCCGCTGCTCGTCGAGTCGCCGACGTATGTCGGTGCGATCATTGTCGCGCGCGCCTTGAGGCTGCCGTTAGTACCGGTGCCCACCGATGCGGATGGGGTAATTCCCGATGCGCTGGCCGCCGCGTTCGCTCGCACCGGGGCGCGGGTTTTCTACTCACAACCGATGTTCGCGAACCCGTCCGGCGCAACGCTGAGCGAAGCGCGGCGCCGGCAGGTGCTGGATATCGTCACCGGAGCCGGCGCATTTCTCGTGGAAGACGATTGGGCACGCGACTTCGGCATCGATGCAGCGCCAATGCCGCCGCTGGCCGCGAACGATGCCGACGGGCACGTCGTTTATCTGCGCTCGTTGACCAAGTCGGCCGCGCCGGGGTTGCGGATCGGCGCCATTGTTGCGAAAGGCGCCGCACTCGCGCGTTTGCTGGCAGCGCGCACGATCGCCGACTTTTTCATATCCGGACCGATTCAGGAAACGGCACTGGAACTGGTGACGTCGCCGGCGTGGCCTCGCCATCTGAAAGTGTTGCGCGTGGATTTGCGCGCGCGGCGTGATGTGCTCGTTAGCGCGTTGCACGCCGAATTCGGGCCGGCGTCGCTGCCGCTGATTCCGGCCGGCGGACTGCACCTGTGGACGCGGCTGCCCGATCACATCTCCGACACGGACGTCGCGACGCGCGCGCATGCCGCGGGCGTGGTGGTGAGTGCGGGCCGGCAATGGTTTCCGGCCGAGGCAACGGGCGTGTTCCTGCGCCTGTCCTTTGCCACCGCCGCGCCTGACGCGATACCAGGCGCCGTGGCGACGCTCGCACGCCTCGTTCGAGCGTGATCGGCAAGCCCATACGCGGGTGATTCGTGTGAGAATTCCCGTCGAGCGCGATTTGCGTGGAGGGGAACATGCGATTTTCGTTCGTTCGATGGCTTGCGAAATTCGGCGGCGTATTGGTGTTGTGCGCAACGGGACGCGCAGCGGCCGACAACTGCGAGACGCTCGCGGAGCTTTCGTTGAAGGACGCGAAGATCACCGCGGCCGAGGTGGTGGCGGCCGGTGCTTACGTTCCGGCCAAGCCGTTCTTCATCCCGATGCCGCCGCCCTATGCGACGCTGCCTGCGTTCTGCCGGGTTGCCGGTCGCATCACGCCGACGCCCGATTCGAATATCGCGTTCGAGGTATGGCTGCCGGTCGCGGGTTGGAACGGCAAACTCGTTGCGGTGGGTAACGGCGGCTACTCCGGCGAAATCTGGTTTCCATTCATGGCCGCGCCGTTGGGCGTGGGCTATGTCGCGGCATCCACCGACACAGGCCACCAAGGCTCGCCGGTCGATGCGAGCTTCGCGCTGAAGCATCCGGAGAAAGTCGTCGACTTCGGATACCGCGCCGTACACGAACTCGCGGTGAAAGCGAAAGCGATCAGCGTCGCGTTTTACGGCAGTCCGCCGCGTCGTGCGTACTGGAACGGCTGTTCGACCGGCGGCCGGCAAGGACTCACCGAAGCGCAACGCTATCCGGCGGACTTCGACGGCATCGTGGCCGGAGCGCCGGCGAACTACATGACGCGGTTGTCTGCCAAGTCGGTGATGGCGAGTCAGGTAATTCACAAGGATCCGGGCAACTTCATCCCGCCGGAGAAGCTGCAGATGTTGAACGGCGCGGTGCTCGACGCATGCGATGTGCTGGACGGTGTGAAGGACGGCGTGATCGAAAATCCGCTGCGTTGCGAATTCGATCCGGCGTCGCTGCACTGCGTTGACGCCGACCAACAGGGCTGTCTCACGTCGGGCCAGGTGGTAAGCGCGCAGACGCTCTATGCGCCGATGATCAATCCGCGCACGCAGATGCCGTTGTTCCCCGGTGTGTCGGCAGGCAGCGAACTCGGCTGGAACGGACCGGTTGGCGCGATGACGCCGTCGCCGTCGCCGCTCGCAACCGGCATCTTCGAGTTCATGGTGTTCAAGAAAAAAGGCTGGGACTATCGGACCTTCGACGTGGCCCGCGACCTGCCGGTTGCCGAAGACACCGCCGCCGCGCTCGATGCGATCGATCCGAACCTTGCGCCGTTCTTCGATCGCGGCGGAAAGCTGCTGCAGTATCACGGCTGGGCGGACCCCGGCATTCCGCCGCTGAACAGCATCGACTACTACGAGCGAGTCCGCGCCGCGGTGGTCGGTTCGGACCTCGACCGCACCGAATTCGACAACAGCTACCGGTTGTTCATGGCGCCCGGTATGGACCACTGCGCCGGCGGTGCCGGCCCCAACCGGTTCGACGCGCTGAAGGCGCTCGACACCTGGATCGAAACCGGCAAGCCGCCCGAGTCGATCACCGCCGCGCACCTGAAGGACGGCGCCGTCGATCGCACGCGGCCGCTGTGCCCGTATCCGAAGGTCGCGGTGTATCGGGGCGAAGGCAGCACGGACGACGCGGCGAGCTTCGGCTGCGCGGCCGAGCCCGTTGCAGAACCGGTGCCGCCATCCGGGTTGTCGCGCTCGCGGGCGCGGCGTACGTTGTGATCAGGATCCACTGACTGGCAATCGGCATGGCTTGTTGCGCGGCGGCCGCGTTCTTCCTCTCGCAGATCGCGCTCGCGTTCGAAGCGGTGCGGCGCCGTATCTTCGGCGCGCGGCCGCAAGCTGCGCAACGCAATGACGCCGTAGCGTGGACGCTCGGCTCACCGATTCCGGAAGGTGCGTCGCGGCCTTCGCGGATCCGCGGCGCGCGCAAGCTGATCGTGGCCGCGCTGGTCGCGGAGGCCGTACTCGTGGCGGGCACCGCGACGGCGTGGACGGCATACAGCACGCCCGGCGGCAATGCGGACGAACATGACCTGTGGTCGCTCGCGATGGATTCGATCTGCACGAGCGGATCGACTGCCGAATCGCGCAACCGTCTGAACAACTGGATTGAGGGGAGTTCGAATTGAGCATCGTCGCGAGCCGGGAACGGATGTTCACTCAACCCGATTGGGAAGCGCTGGGCCGTGAAGGTCCGCTGACGCGCGCGACCGTGCGACGCTCGCTGTTGATTTACGCAGCGTGCTGTTTGCTCGGACTGGCGCCTACGCTGGTCGGCGCCACGGCGGGTTGGCAGGCGTTCGGGCTCGGTTTGTGGATGCCCGGCGCCGGCTTCGTTGCCGCCGGCGGGTGGTGGGTGTTGCTGTTCCCGGTGACGCTCGCGTTGTTTGCGGGCGCGCTGATCGCGTGGTTCGGCGCCGGCATGGTCATCGCGCCGGTGATCGTGTGGGGCGGAACGGCATGGATGGCGGGCGCCGTCACCGGTCATTCCGTGTGGGCCGGCGCGCTGTACGTCGTGCCGTTGCTCACCGCGGCCCTGGTCACGTTTCAGTGGCGGCGTATCGCCTCGCATGCGGCGGCCGATCGCGTGCGTCTCGAGGCGCGCCGACAGTTCCTGCCGCGCGCGGTCGACATGGCCGTGGCGCGCGCGGTTGCAGCGCCGGACGTGGCGAACCGCGAACTCACCGAAGCGCAACTCGGCATGGCGCGGTACGCGCTCGATCGGGCGCTGCAGCCGATCGGCGATCTCAACGGCTACGATCATCGCGACCAGTTTCAAACGGCCGCGCTGCGCTATCAGATCAACCATCTCGGCTTCGGTCTGGCGATGCTGCAATGCCACTACGCGCCGAGTTTCCAGGGCTATCTCGGTCAGGCGCAACGCAACCTGATCGAGCAGTATCTGCAGCGGCGCATCTGGAACTACTGGATCTACGAAACGGCGTGGGGCCATCTGAATCTGACGAATTTCGACCCCGCGAGTCGCGACAACATCATGCTGACGGGATGGTTGGGCCTGCACGTCAACCTGTACATGATCGCGTCCGGCGATCGCCGTTACGCCGAACCCGGTTCGTTGACCTTCCGTCTCAATGGGCGCACGGCGTATCCGCACGACACGCATTCGCTCGCGCGATCCGTGGCCGATAATTTCCAGCGTGCGAAGTTCTGCCTGTATCCGTGCGAGCCGAACTGGATCTACCCGATCTGCAATCACTACGGCATGACCTCGCTCGTCGCGTACGACACGTTGTTCGGCACGCACCACAGCGCCGATCACATCGAGCACTGGCTGCATCGACTCGACAACGAATTCACTGACTCGAAAGGGTCGATCATCGGCTTGCGTTCGGAACTCACCGGTTGGGTGCCGCCGTTTCCGTCGGGTGAATTGAGCTATGCGAACTTCACGAATACGTTCGCGCCCGACCGCGCGTGGCGCCTCTGGTCGATCGCCCGGACCGAACTGGAAGGTCTCGTGCGCAACATCGACGGAAAGGATGTGCTGGAGTTCCCCGGCGACGGTTTCGACTTCGGCAACTACCGGCGCGGCCACGTTGCGAGCTACGGCAGCGCGCTCAGTTGCGCGCGTGAATTCGGCGACATGGAGTTCGCAGCGGCGATCGAACGTGGCCTCGATCGAGCCGGCGGCCTCGACGTTTCTGCGCAGGGGCGGCGTTACACGCACGGTTCGAACCTGGCAAACGCGATCACGTTGCAGGGCATGCTGCTGCAGCGCGACGACTATGGTCAGCTGGTGACGCAGGGCCCGGCGGAGTCGACGCGGCGCGGCCCGATGCTCACCGACGCGAGTTATCCGGAAGTGCTCGTCGCGCGCGCGTTCAGTCGCGGCGACGATCTCGAACTGACGTTGTATCCCGGCAAATCCGCCGGCCCGCAACCGCTGAAGATCGAACGGCTGCAACCGAACCGGCGCTACAGCGTGACGGGTGCGTGCACCGATACGCTCGTCGCGGACGCCAACGGCATGGCGCGCCTGACGGTACATCTGAACGCGCGCAGTCCGGTTCGTATCGCGCCCGCCGCGTAGTTCCGCAGCCGAATTTGATTGAAATTAGGAGGTTTATCGATTTTTCATAAATCGCCTAATTACTGTATAACCTTGCCTCATGGATCCCGTCAGAAACCCCTTTGCACCGGGTGCCGGCACGCCGCCCCCGGAACTCGCCGGCCGCGACGGCCTGCGCGAAACCGTGCGCGTGGCACTCGAGCGCGTACGTCTCGACTTGCCGACGAAGAGCATTCTGATGATCGGGTTACGCGGCGTCGGCAAGACCGTGCTGCTCGACCGGATGCGCGACGACGCGGAAGGCGAGGGCATTCAGACCATCCGCATCGAAGCGCCGGAGGGCCGCTCGTTACCGGCGATGCTCGCGCCGCAATTGCGGCAGGCCTTGTTGCGTCTTTCGCGCAACGCGCAGGCCAAGGCGCTGGCGCAACGCGCGCTGCGCGCGCTCGCCGGATTCGCGAAGGCGCTGAAGGTGAAGTATCACGACATCGAAGTGGCGTGGACCTCGACCCGGAGCCCGGGCTGGCCGACAACGGCGATCTCGAGCACGACCTGCAGGCGCTGCTCGAAGCGGTCGGAGCGGCGGCGAAAAAAGCCGGCACCGCGCTGGTGTTGTTCGTAGACGAGCTGCAATACGTCGAAGAAGAGCAGCTCGCCGCGCTGATCACGGCGCTGCATCGCGCGGCGCAACGGCGCCTGCCGATCGTGCTGCTCGGCGCCGGTCTGCCGCAGCTGCGCGGCCAGATGGGTCGCGCGAAGTCGTATGCGGAGCGGTTGTTCGATTTTCCGGAGATCGGTCCATTGAACGAAGTCGATGCGCGCATCGCCATCGCGAAACCGGCAAAAGACCAAGGCGTCGACATCAACGAAGACGCGCTGCGGGCCATCGTCAAGAAAACCCAGGGCTATCCGTATTTTCTGCAGGAGTGGGGCAAGCATGCGTGGGATACCGCCGCCAAATCGCCGATCACGGCGGCCGACGTCAAACGCGCCTCTGCCGGCGCGGTGGCGGCGCTCGACGAGAGCTTTTTCCGCGTGCGGTTCGACCGGCTTACGCCCTCGGGGAAGCTCTATCTGCGTGCGATGGCGGCGCTGGGGCCCGGGCCGCACCGTTCCGGCGACATCGCCGACCAACTCGGCCGCAAGGTGACTTCGTTGGGACCTATCCGCAATCAGCTGATCGCGAAGGGAATGATCTGGAGCCCCAACCACGGCGATACCGCGTTCACGGTGCCGCTGTTCGATGAGTTCATGCAGCGGATCATGCCCGGCGACGATTGGCGCAACTGACGCTGTCCGCAAAGTCATCAAGGGCAAACGCGTATACCCGAACACATCGTCAGCATGAACACTGGCCGCCGGCGTCGATTGCAACGGATAAGGAACCACCATGCTCATCGAAGTTTCCGGCGACATCCTGCTGACCGGTGCGCATGCCATCGCGCACGGCGTCGCACCGAACGACAACTTCCATCAGGGGCTCGCGCTCGCACTGCGCGAGGAATATCCCGCGATGTACAAGGACTTCCGCCACTACTGCCAGCTCGAGCACCCGAAACCCGGCGGCTTGTGGGTGTGGGCCGGTGTGAAGGGTATCCGCGTGGTCGGCCTGCTGACGCAGGAAGAGGCGGCGAGCCAGGGCACCCATCCAGGCAAGGCGACAACGCACAACGTGAACCGCGCGCTGAAGGAGTTGCGGGCACTGATACAGGAGGAGGCGTTCGAGAGCGTGGCGCTGCCGCGACTCGCGACGGGCGTCGGCGGACTGACGTGGGACGAAGTCCGGCCGCTGATCGAACGTCACCTCGGAGATCTCGACATTCCGATCTATCTGTACACGACGTTCCGGTCAGGGGTGAAAGCGAAGGAGTAGAGACCCTACAATGCGCTGAACGGCGTACCGCCGAGCAGCACGAGTAAGGCGCACATGTTGTTCGGCATCGATCGGCTGTTGCAGGAAAGTGCGTTGAACTCCGCGCTGAGAGGGCGCCGGGCCGCGCTGCTGGCGCATCCAGCTTCGGTCACACGCGACCTCGTGCACTCGTTAGACGCCTTGTCGACGCTCGATCACGTCGACATCACCGCGGCGTTCGGGCCGCAACATGGTCTGCGCGGCGACAAGCAGGACAACATGGTCGAATCGCCGGACTTTCTCGACCCTGTGCACGGCATTCCGGTGTTCAGTCTTTACGGCCAAACGCGCCGCCCCGATGCGTCGATGATGAGCACCTTCGATGTTCTGTTGGTCGATCTGCAGGATGTCGGTTGCCGCATCTACACGTTCATCACCACGCTGCGCTACGTATTGGAAGAAGCTGCGCGGCACGGCAAAGCGGTGTGGGTGCTCGATCGCCCGAATCCGGCCGGCCGGCCCATCGAAGGATTACGGCTGCGCGACGGCTGGGAGAGCTTCGTGGGCGCGGGTCCTTTGCCGATGCGCCACGGCCTGACGCTGGGCGAACTCGGCCACTGGTTCGTCGACACGTTGCGCCTCGACGTCGATTACGACGTCATTCCCATGAAAGGCTGGCAACCCGATTCGGCGCCGGGCTTCGGTTGGCCGCAAGACGAGCGGACGTGGGTCAATCCGAGCCCGAATGCCGCCAATCTGTCGATGGCCCGCTGCTATGCGGGCACGGTGATGCTCGAAGGCACCACGCTGTCGGAAGGACGCGGCACGACGCGGCCGTTAGAACTGCTCGGCGCACCGGACATCGATGCCCGCGCGCTGCTTGTTGCTATGCACGACATCGCGCCGAAGTGGCTCGAAGGCTGCCGGTTGCGCGAATGCTGGTTCGAGCCGACTTTTCACAAGCATGAAGGCTCGCTGTGCGCGGGGCTGCAGATCCATGTCGACGACACGCACTACGATCACGCCGCGTTTCGTCCGTGGCGGGTCGTGGCGCTTGCGTTCAAGGCGCTGCGCTCGTTGCGCAGCGACTACCCGCTGTGGCGCGACTTCCCGTACGAATACGAAGTGGGGCGTCTTGCCATCGATCTGATCAACGGCGGTCCGCTACTGCGCGAATGGGTGGACGATCCGCAGGCGGCGGCCTCCGACCTCGACGCGCTCGCGCAGGCGGACGAAGACGCGTGGCGCCGCGAACGCGAGCGCGTGCTGATTTACCGGCCTGCGAGCCGGCCGTGAGCGCTATCGGCACTGCACCTCGATGTAGTCGCGCTCGCAGCGCACCTCGCCGGTGAACGTATGACCGGCGTTCCCGCAGAGCATCAGTCCGACGTTCTCGCGCGCTTCCTTGTCGGCCTGTATGCGCTCCATTTCTCCGCAATCGACGCCGGCGCTGAGCCATTTCATGTTTTCGTCACTCTTCGCGCCGGAGGCGGCCGTCGGCTCGTCGCCGTTGCACGCGGCGGTGGTCAGCATCAATAGGGCGAGCGCCGCGACTCTCGAGATGGGGAACTGCATACTTCGACTCCTTCGTTGGGATTGTTCGAAAGGAGACGCACGCGCGTGAGAATCGTCAGGATCGCAGTGCGTTTCCCTGACGACACCGCAGCGCCGACGTCTATCCACGCAAGGCACACGGAAATCGATGGCAAACGATACCCAATCCGCGCTGCGTGAGCATTGGTCGGCCGCCAGCGCGCGGCGTAAAGACGGCTATCGGCATGCCGGCGTGTTGGTGCTCATCACGCTCGGCTTCGTGCTGATCGGCAAAGCGGTCTTGTGGCCGCTGGACGCCGCGCTCGCGCTGTTGCCGGTGAGCGCGCCGGTGTCGGTGGATTCGTTTCTGGTCGCGGGCAGCGCGGTGCTCGGCGTAGTTCGCCCAACACAAGACGTGCCGCTGACACTCGTCGAGATCGACGAAGCGCTTTACGCGGAGTGGGGTCGGCCGTGCGTTACGCCGCGCGACCAGCTCGCCCGGTTGATCGGCCTCGTCGCGGCGCAACAACCAACCGCGATCGTCGTGGATATCAATCTCGACTGCGCGACCGGGGCCGATTGCACACTCGGCGGCGCGTGCGATCTGAACGCGTTCTTCGCGGAGTATCGCGGACCGCCGCTCATACTCGTGCGCGGCATGTACATGGAGACGTCGCCGAACTCGGAACCGAAGGTGCGTGCGTCGCGCACCGCTTACGAAGACGCGATCGCGTCGAATCCGAACATTCTGTGGGCGCATACCATGTATCTCACCGATGCCGACGGCACGGTGCGGCGCTGGCGCGATGCGTGGGAAGCCTGCACGGATGCCGGTACGGAGACCGTGCTCGCGGTTCCCCTTCAGCTCGCGGCGGCATTGACCGGCCACGGCTCGCTGACGCAAGCGCCGCCGCGCAGCGGTCTGTGCACGTTCGCGGCACAAACGTCGCCGCAACATCTTGTGATTCTGGGCGGGCCGATCACCGGCCAGGCGCAACTGAATACCAGCGGTCCGCGCGTATTGCCCGCGCGGCATCTGCTCGATTCCGATCGCGCGGTCGAGCGCGGTGGCTACTTCTCCGTGGAAGGACGCGTCGTGATCATCGGCGCGACGCACGCCGCGTCGGGCGACATCTGGCGCACGCCGATCGGTCTGATGCCCGGCATGGAACTGATTGCACACACGCTGCGCTTCGCGCCGGTTCAGATCGAACGACAGCTGCAGAACCCCGACAGGCGGGATTATTCGAAGCCGATCACGCTCGTGGCGTTCTGGATGCTCGCGCTGCTCGGGTTCGTGCTGCGCCCCAGCGTCGTCGTTATCCTGGCGGGTGTGCTGTCGTTCGTGGCGATCTTCGTGGCCACCGGCGTATTCGGTCGGTTCGACGTTTTCGAATCGTTGGCGCTGTCGTTGTGGATCTTCATCGAATTCGCGGTGGTGCTGGCGTTCTGGGAGCTCTTCAGGGAAATAGGGGTCTATCGCAAGTGGCGCGCGCTGCGGGTGCTTCTGGCAAAACGAATTCGCAGCGCCGATCCGGAGACGAAATGAACACGACTATCGCGCGACTCTGCATTACAACGCTCGCGGTCCTCGGCGTCGCGCACATTCATGCAGCGGCGCCGGACGCGGCGGCCGCGCACGAAGTCGGCATGGTGGTGGACTACTCCCCGGCGCGCAGCACGCAATCGATCAAACGCGGCGCTGCAACGTTGCCCGTGAAACTCGGCACGCTGGTGATGGCCGGCGACGTTGTGCAGGTCAACGCCGGCGGACGCGTATTCGTGCAATTGAACGACGGCACCCAACACGATGTCGGCCCCGGCGAATGGCAGGTACCGGATTCAAAACCGTTAGGGCCGGTCGCGAGTCTGTTGCGTTCGCTGCCGCGGCTGCTCGACGTGCAGGCGCACATCGCGTCGAGCGCGTCGACGCGCGGCGGCGAATCGTGCGACGCGAACGACCCCAACGTGAGCATCGAGGCGCCGATCCTGCGTGAGCACTCGAAGGTCACGGCCGGTAAACAGAACCTCGCGCTGGGCTGGTTCGGCGGCTGTGCGCCGTTTGCGGTCGATATCGTGAAGGGCACCGTCGCGGTGGCGGGCGTGAAGGACCTCAAGCGCAGGCAGCAGCAGTTCGTCGATCTCGATCTGACGCCGGGTCAATATCAGCTGCGCATCGAGGACGCCGCCGGTCATCGCAAGACGTACGGCATCGATGTGGTCGACAAAGCACCGGCGCCGCCGGCTGACCTCGAATCTGCCGATAGTGCGACCGCTGCGATCGCACGCGCACTGTGGCTTGCGGAACTCGACGGCGGTGCGTGGCGGCTCGAGAGCTTCAAGACGCTGCGGCCGCTGATGGTGCAGAAGGAACGGATTGCGGCGTTGATCGGTGACTATCTGCTGGTGAGTACTGACGACGATACGGGGGCGCCGCCGGCCGCCCCTTGATCGGTCACTTGAACCCGATGATCGCGCACACGTCGTGCTGCAACCCATACGCCGTCGTCTCGTCCATGCCGCCCGCGAGGAAGGTCGCCTTGCCGCCCGCTTCGAACGTCAGCGCGTTTGCGCCCTGCGCGATTCGAGCGCGATGCGCCATGCCCGCTGCGGCAGCGGTCGGCACGTTGGTCATGGTCACCTGCACATCCAGTTCCTGGTCGGTGATGCCGTTGCGCAGAATCACGCGGTGAATGTCGGATACGCGATATGACTTGCCGTCCACTTCGATCGCTTCGGGGCTGACGCGAAACGTACTCTCCTTGCGGTGCGGCTTCGGCCGGATGTCACGTGTCCAGCCGTACCAGATGGCGAACGCGCCCATCGCGAAGAAGAAGAAGCCACCGCCACCGGATTCGTCCATGAACCCAAAGCCGAGCAGGATCGACACCACGCCGATGCCGATGACCAATCCGAATTTCGGAACGCCGGCCGGCGTTACGTGGAAGACCGTGAAGTTCCCCTCTTGTTGCTTCTTGTACTCCGAACTCTTCGGCATCTGACGATCCCCTCTGGTAGTAGTGTGGGTCTGCTTTAAGACGCGATTGCCGGTGCAGCGTCAGGACGCTCAGGGTTTAGCCAGTGCCGACGCGCCGGTGCCGATGGCGACGAACGGGCCCCAATACGCCGGGTGCGATTCGACAGCATTGCCGCGGCCGCTCGCGCGCATCGTTTTGACGGCGCGCTGCAGGCTGACATCCAGCGGCAATGCGTCGCGTGTGATGCCTTCGGCGACTAGCACCGTCAGATGCGATGCGGCGCTGGAGATCACCGGC
The DNA here is from genome assembly GCA_031363335.1 of Gammaproteobacteria bacterium. Taxonomy (GTDB): domain Bacteria; phylum Pseudomonadota; class Gammaproteobacteria; order Pseudomonadales; family Azotimanducaceae; genus DATJGR01. Next base: position 6,505 of record JANLUG010000672.1, on the reverse strand, counting down.
CAGTGCGTCACCAGCAGTGAATGCGCGCCCGCGGTGAAGAATGCCTGCGCGAGGCCGCTGAACGCTTCCGCGCGCGGCCGGCCGTCGCCGTTGGCGGAATTGCAGGCCGACAGAATGACGAGATCGGAGTCGAGGTGCAGCGCGGCGATCTGCCGCGAAATCAGCAATCCTTCCAACGGGTCCGCGGTGCCGCCCGGCGGCGCGAGCAGCAGCGCCGGTTCGTCGATGCCGGCAATTTCGCCCGGCTTGAAGCCGTGCGTCGCGAATGCAATGACGCGATAGCGCGACGGCGATGCCGCGTCGATGCGCTGTCGCGTCGCCTCGGCACCGAGCAGCAGCGCCGAACGGTCGGCGCCGAACGTATCGGCGAGCGCGCGCAGCTCATCGGCCGATTCCGGCAGTTTCGGCAGGTCGGCCAGCGAACCGGCGTCGAGGCCGCGCGAGAAATCGAATACCGTACCGGCGCCGCCGCCTTCGAGTTCCTCTTCCGACAGTTGCGGCGCGCCGATGCCGAGAAATGCCTCCGGTCGTTGCAGCGGTTGCGCCGAACGCATCGCCGCGCGCAGCAGCGACAGATCCGCGAGCACCGACACGGGATAAGCGTCGCCGAAGAATTTCGCGCCGTTGAGTTCGTCCGCGGTCGTCAGCGTCTCGGCCGTCGGGTCGATGACGAGCACCGCGGGCGGCACCGACCCGAGCGCGTCGTGGCCATACCAGATCACGTGCGACGCGCCGCTGAGCAACGGCGCCACTTTGCCGAACGTCAGCGAATACAGCGCGTGCGCGGCGCCTGCATCGAACGGCGGCAGGGTGACCTGACCGCCGCTCGACTTCGCGAGCAGGCTCTGCCGCAGCCGCAGCACCAGCGCGCGCACGTCGGCTTGCGGAATTGCGGTGCGGGTGAACACGGCGCGATCCGACGTCAGCGCAAAGACATACGTGAAGCGGCGCGCCACGAGCGTGGCGACGAGCACTTGTCCGGGACCGAGCGACGCGCGCGCCTGGGCGAGGGTGATCGGCTGTGGCGTGATCAACGCGCCGAGATCGGGCGCTTTCTGTCGCACGAACGCGACATAGTCGTCGAACGACTTCTGCGTCTCGTTGTATTGCACCGACAACACACCGATCGCCTGCCACAACTGCTGCGGTGTAGGGAACGAGTTGCCGTCGGTGCCGAGCAGGTGATTCCAGATGCCGCGCAACCAAACTGAGTTCTGCGTCGACAGCGTGAAGAAGCGCTCGACGTTCGTTTTTGTTGCCGCATCGGTTTTTAGTGAATCGAGCCCCGCTGCAACCGTTGCCAACGTCACGCGGCTGTATGAAGCGAGCTGCGCGAGACCGAAGCTGCGCTCGTCGATTTCGGCGTGGTAGGCGGGCAACGCCGGGCCGAGGGTCGCGTAAGCATCGAGCGTCCTGTCGATCTTGCGCTGCGCATTCAATCGGTCGCGCGCGTCGGCGACGAAGCTGTGCTGCGCCTGGCCGACGATCTTGTCGTATGACGCGCGGTAGGCATTCAGGTAGTCGTTCTTCGCGCGCGCGGGATCCGCCTTGATCAGCGCCGTCCAAGCCGCGTCGCTCGTCATCTTCGTCACCGGATCGGTGACGGTACTGTCGAATGCATCGAGCCGCTCGAACGCGGCGCGCGCAAACGGAATCGAAATGACGGTGGTCATGAGCGCCTTGTTCGCGGCGATGCGTTGCTGCGCAGATGCATCGAACTCGGTCGCGCCGTCGAGTACGTAGGCCCAACGCAAGCGCACTTCGAATTCCGTCTGCGGATCGTCGAAATGCGCGGGGATCGGGAACTTCGCGATCACCGCCTGCGTCAGTTCATTCGCCTTAGCGGTGCCGTGGCGCAGCGCCCACGTGTCGTAGAGCACCGGCAGCAGCGGGGCGATCGTCGTCGGATCGTTGTCGCGGATCACCAACGCGAGCGCTTTGCCGCCGTAGCCATCCGCCTTCGGTCCGTCGCCGAGTGCGACACAGGCGCGCGCAACGGCTGCGTAAAGGCGACTGGCGCGTGTGTTTTCCGCGCCTTCCACCGCGGCCGCGCGTTCGAGCGCAACGAGCACGAGCGGGGTCAGCCCAGGTAGCGACTCTTTCGATAGCGAGGTCTCCTGCATCGCGAGCAGCAGCGGCCAGTCCTCGACGGCCGGACCGAGGGGCGCCACGCGCAGGCGTTCGGCGAGATCCTGCGCCATCACGATCGCGAGTTTCGGTTCGTCGCGCTCGACTGCGGAGCTGATCAGATGCGCGCGTGCGCAACGGCTGATCTGGCCGAACACGGCGCCCTGGCCGCCGTCGGCATAGCGCTGCCCGAATACGCCGATCGTCGTCAGCAGATTCATCCGCAGCACCTGATCGTTCGTCCGATCGGCGAAATAGCCAAGCGCCGAGAGCGCCGTGAGGTAGCGCAGCCGTTCCTGAACGTCGTCCTTCGCCGGCTTACCGAAGTAACCCGTCAGCGCGGCCGGCGTGAGCGGTGTCGGAAGCCTCGGCGCGTCGATCTGCGCGCGTTCCTCGGCGGAGGCGAACGACAGGCAGATCGCTTCGTCCTCGGCCACTTGTTCCCACGTATTGGCGAGCGCCGACGACGCAAAGGCGCAGACGAGCCAGACGGCCATATGAATGTGCATGTGGATGTGGCTGATCATGGCTGCAGCGGCCGCACGGCCGATTTCGCAATGAAGCCGCTGTCGCACGCGTTGCACGGCGACACGTAGTAGAAGTCCGCGCCCGTCGCGGTGCCGACGATCGCCACTTCGGTTTCAGGACCGTAGTGTCCGACTGTGGCCGCACCTTTCAACGGTTCGGCAAGAACGTCGACGGTGCCGACGAGTCCGTACAGGCCGTGAATCGAATCGGCGAACTCGACGCGATGGCCGCGTACCTCGACGTACGTGCGTTCGTACTGCTCGCCCGACCAGTGGTAGTACCAGTACTCGGGGCACGGCTCGCCGCTGCATCCGACGCGCAGGTCGCGGTAACCCTGTGCCGAGACGACGTCGGTCAGTTCGAGCGTCTCGGGGGCGTCGGCCCAGATCTCGGCGATCGCGCGCCACGCGCCAGCGTGCTTCCGGTAGAGCGCTTTCGGGCAACCTAGGCTGCCGCACTCGAATATGCTCCAGGCGCCTTCACACGACACATTGCCGTCGTATTCGAAGACGAACTCCTGCGTGGTGTCGCCGTCGACATCCAAACTCCAGACGTCGGCTGACGGAGCGGCCGTGAGTACGCCACCCGCGTCCGCGCAGATCTGCCGTGCGTCCTTCAGCGGTTGCGTCAGGAAGCCCGGGCAGCGCGCCTCATCGCGCTTGTTGGGCGTTTCGATCGTATCGAGACAATGCGCGATCGAGATCGACGGATCGAGTTGCGCCCGAACCGGCAGTTCTACGGCGCTCGCGCCCAGCGCGGTGTACAGCGTAGAAATCAGTAGCGTCAGTCGGTATCGCATATGTGTTATCCCGGCGGCGGCACGCAGTTGCCGCCTGCCTCTTTGTCGATGAGCGCCTGGTACATCGCAACGACAGCGCTGTGCGTGATCACCTCGCCGTTCTTGAAACGCATGCCGGTCAGATCGCGTCTCGTCACCGGTACGCCCGAGTTGTTGACGATGTTGTCGTTGACGCGACCGCGGCCCCACAGATTCAGCGGGCACGCGATGTCGTCGTCGGTCGGTATGGTGTGTGACTTGCTGATCGCGGCGTACGACGACTGTTGGAACCACACGGTCGTTTCGCGGATGCCGACCTTTCCGGGCAACACCACCAGCGGATCGGAGAGAACGTCCTGGATCTGCTTGTACGAGCGATAACAGGTGCCCTCCACCGCGCGATCGTCCACGCTCTCCTGCGGCGACAGGCTGTTGTTGGCCGGATGCGGGTCGAGCAGCGTGAGTTTGATATAGCTGCCGCTCAGCGCCGGGTCGGGGCGAATCTGCCGTTCGAGCAGTGCCTGACTGATCATCACCGTGCCGCGGCTGTGGCCGATGAAATGAAAATCGACTACGTCGCCGGTGTGCTGCGCCCGTAGCTTCTTCGCAACTGCGACGACTTGTGCATACATGTCTCTCGCGCGCGCGGTCAGAATCGTGCGTAGTTCCATGGCGCTGTCGAATTGCCAGTCGAATGAGAATGTCGCGGGGTCATAGCACGCGATCGACTCAAGGCTCGGTTCCATCTCGCGCTGCCAGTCCACTACGCCGGAGTCGTCCAGCGCGACCTCGCGCATGGCCCATTCGGCGAATTTATCGCGCGGCAGCAGCAGCGCGTCGTCGATGAATTTGCCTGCGGCGACGCGCTTGCTGAACGCATAACCGTGCACCAGCACGCCGACCAGCGATTTTCGGAACCAGGTCTGGCTGCTTTGCCCGGCCGAGTCGGCGATGACGACCACGAACGGATTGCGCGGATCGGGTGCCAGCGCTTTGGTCGTCGGAATGCGCACCTCGTGCGGCCCCGGCGTGAGATCCGGTGCGTTCGTCAACATCTGCTGGCCGATCACGGTGCCGATTGGAGCCGCGCACGTCGTCACCGGGCGTTTGGCGGCGCGGCACAGCTGCAGTTTCACCGGTTGTTTGCCGTACGTCGGTCCGATCGTGTACTTCACCGTCACGCTTTCGGCGTCGATGGTTGTCGCGCTGTCCAGCGTCAGCGGCGCGCAGCTCGGCTCGATGCGCTTGTTGTCCCACTGCACGTCCAGCAGATGTGCTTCCCAATCGAAACAGTTGCGATCGCCGTCGATATCGCGGCCGCCCAATGGGCAGGAAGCCGGCACGATCGCGGTCGTGCGGCGCGCCGCGTCGGGCGGCAACACCAGCGTCAACGCCGGGGACGATCTAACGGGGGCACTGAGGATCTTCTTCTGGACCAGATCGAGAAACTCGACGGCGCGGTCGCAGGGAAACAGCAGCGGCAGCAGCCGTTGCCGATAGTTGTATGCGTACGCGATGTCCATCTCGTGGCGCAGCCAGTACTCGTAACACCCCTGCGGCGTACACGGTCGATAGTCGAGACCCTCGGTATGCGCTTTTGCTTGTGCCGGGGTCATGCCGCCGCGCCGATGGCCGAGCCCCAAACCGATGGCGAGTTCGGCGCGCTGATACGTTGCGTCGATCTGCGCGCGGTGTTCCCGCCGCACGCTCGACATCGTCGGTTCGTCCGCGACCTTGAAGTCCATGATGAGCCGCAACATGAACAGCATCGTCGCCACGTGAGTGGCGGCGCGATCCTGCAGGTCGTCCGTCGCGGCGAACTCCTGCTGCGCCACTTGCGCGACCCGTTCGACGCTCGGCATGTCATCCAGCCAGTCCGTGTCGGCGCCGACCGGCGCGCTCGCAAGAAAACCTGCGAGCGCGATCAGTCTTACGCCGTTCACGGTGGGCCGCTTGAGTCGAGCGCCGTTAGCCTGCGGTCTTCAGCGACGACAGAAACTGCGCGACATCGATCGCGCCGGACTGCAGCGCAATCTCCTTCATCGTGCCCATGCCCTCGGTCTTCTGATTCGGGTCGACACCTTTGGCGGCCGCCAGCGTAACGAACGCTTTCGTCGGCTCGTCGAGCTTGAAGTAGAACTGCTGTTTGTCCTGGCTCAGAAACGCGAGCTGGATCAAGTTGAAACCTTCCTTGGTCGTCGCGGCGGGATTCTTGCTGTGTTCGAGCAGCAGCGTGGCCGTGTCGAAGCGCTTTTCGAGGACGGCCGTCTGCAGCGAAGACCATCCTTTCATGTTGCGCGCATCGGGGTTCGCACCGGCCTCCAGGAGGACTTTCACCACCGCGTTGAGGGTTTCCGGCGGCGTCACCCCCCAGTATGCGTTGGCGTTGTAGATCAGAACGGAAAGCGGCGTGTCGCCGCCTTTGTCCGTTTGATCCGCGGCGAGCCCAAGCCCCAACAGCCGCTGAATTTCGGCAAGCGAACAGATCTCGGGGCGAGTAATCGAGTAGATGCAATAGTTGAGGCGGCTGAGTCCGGAACTGTCGACGGCCTTCGGATCTGCGCCGAGCTCCACCAACAGGCTGAGCGCGCCCGACGATGCACGGATGTAGGGGTAGGTCCACCACGTGCTGGAGAACGTGCCGTCCTGCGAGCGCCCGCCGCCGCTGAGGTCGATTTTCTTGGTCGGATCGATGAGCTTCTCCGACACGTAGTAGCGGAGCTTGTCGAGATCCACCTTGTACTCGCGCCCCGGCTGAGCCCCACCGCCGCCGCTCGGGTCGATGCCGGCGGCTTGCATGAACGGACCCGTATACTGCGGGTTCGCGAAGTTCGCAGGATCGTAGTCGGTGACGATTCGTCCGCCGTTCATCGTGCGAGTCCACAGGCCGACGCGTTTGCCTGCCGCATACGTGCCGGACTCGCCGCCGTCGCCGACGAAGTCGTGCGTCTCATACGGGCCGTCGAGTTGGCCGTTCACCCAGGTCTCCACCAGCACCGGTTTGCCGTCGGTGTTGAACTGCTTGTGCTCGCCGACCCAGAACATGCCGCCGCTCTTTCCCTCCGGCGGCGC
>JANLUG010000651.1:0-1319 GCA_031363335.1 Gammaproteobacteria bacterium | reverse complement strand
GCGCGGCCGCCGGTCATGTGGTCGAGCATCGCGATGTCTTCGGCGACGCGCAGCGGGTTGTTCGCCGGCAGCACGATGCCGAGCTGACCGACGCGAATGTTCTTCGTTTGCATGCCGATGAACAGATCGAGCAGCACCGGGTTGTTCGATAGCTCGAATCCCTCGATATGCAGGTGGTGTTCGGTGAACGAAATCGAGTCGTAGCCGAGTCCGTCCGCCAGGCGCGCCTGGGCAGAGATGTCGTGCAGCATCGTCTGGTAGAGGTCGCTGCGCGTACCTGCCATCCCGGCGGTGATATCCGCGCGGCTCCCGACAATGGGCAGATAGAACAACGATGTTTTCATGGCGATGTTTTCATAGGGCCGCACACAATGGATTGGCAATTTGCCGTGGCGCTCGAGCTTACCTCAGCCGTTCCCCATGCGTATCATGCGCACCCTCATCGGCCAGTAGGACGGCGTCGCGAGGTGACCTCGGAACATGACGACCACATGCGGCGCGCGTTCGCGTGGGCCGAGCGTGCAGCGCAATCCGGCGAAGTCCCGGTAGGCGCCGTAGTGGTGCGCGACGGCGAGATACTCGGCGAGGGAGCCAATCAGCCGATCGGCAGCCACGATCCGACCGCGCATGCGGAGATTGTGGCGTTGCGCGCGGCGTGCGCGCGCGTCGGCAACTATCGCCTCACCGGCGCGACGCTGTACGCGACGATAGAGCCGTGCACGATGTGCGCGGGCGCCTTGATTCACGCGCGCATCCGAACGCTCGTGTTCGGTGCGCGCGAGCCGCGTGCGGGGGCGGTCGTCAGCACGGCGAACGTCATCGAAAACGCCGCGCTCAACCATCGCATCGAGGTGGTCGAGGGTGTGCTCGCCGACGACTGCAGTGCGTTGCTCAAGGCATTCTTTCGCGAGCGGCGGGATGCGGGGGACAGTGACTCACGTATAATCGCGCCTCCTCGATCTCGGGATTACCGATGACGGACACACTTTTGGTGCTGCCCGGCTCTCCGGCGTTTTCCGCGTTTCGCCTCAGAAAACTCCTCGCCCAGGTGCGCGCCGTTGCCCCGTCTGCAACGGCGCTGTATTCAGAATATCTGCATCTGTTGTCGATCGACGGCCTGCTGACGGTTCCGGAGAGGGGCATCGCAGCGGCGCTGCTCGAATATGGCCCGCGCATCGGTCTGCCGGCCCAAGTTGGCGATCCGCGTTTTACCGTGCTGCCGCGTCCAGGCACGATTTCGCCGTGGTCGAGCAAGGCGACGGATATCTTCCGGATCTGCGGCCTGGATAAGGTGCGCCGGGTCGAACGCGCCGTTCGAT
>JANLUG010000614.1:0-5258 GCA_031363335.1 Gammaproteobacteria bacterium | reverse complement strand
GCCGCCTCCGGGTTGTAGTGCGCGTTGACGTCGAGCAGCAGCTGGGCATACGTGTTGCTTTCGACGATCCAGTCGCCGGTGGCCGCGAGCGTCGTGCCGGCAGCGCCGATCGCGACCAGGAACAGCAGATTACGACTCATGCGGAGCATATGCGGAACATCCTTGCGTGTGATGGGCGCCGGACCGCGCGGCTGTTCGCGCGGTTCGCTCGCGGAATATGATCGCGCATCCGGACGATTGGGGACACGACATGGCTGAGGCCGACGCCGACCTGGGTACCATCACGCGAACGCGCGGTTGTTTCGAAGCGCGGCTCGAACGATTCGTCAGGCACCATCAGAGCGCCGTGTGGGCGATGCTGACCGAGCCGGCGCGGTTGCCCGAGTGGCTTGCGCCGGGTGAGCTGTCGCTGCAGAAGGGCGGCCCGGCCAAGCTCGAGTTTCCGGACAGCGGCACCGTCATCGACAGCGTCGTCAGTGCCGTCGACGCGCCGCGGTTGATCGAATATTCGTGGAGCGGGCAGGGCGAACCCGAGCGGCCGGTGCGTTGGGAAACCGCTGCGCAGAACGGCGGCACGCACCTCGTTCTGACGGTGCGCATCCCCGACACCGAGGACATCGCAAAATCGTGCGCCGGATGGGAAGCGCATCTGCAGATGCTGCTCGGCGCGCTCGATGGCGCGCCGATCAAGTTCCCGTTCGATCGCTTCAAGGCGGCGCGCGAAGCATACAAGCCACGCGTGCCGACGATTTGACCCGACTACAATTCGACTCCCACATCACCAGATGAGCGCACCGATGAACGCAATCGACGAACGTATGCACCCGGTGCGCAATGAGCCGGCGTGGAGCGAGAGCTACTACTTCAACTTCGTCGATCCGGACACGAAGCTCGCGATGTTCACGCGGATGGGTTTTCGCCCGGGCGATGGCTGGGCCGACGGCCTGCATGCGGTCTATCTCGGCGGCGATCGCGTCGCGTTCACGTACGGCCGCCGCAGCATCGATGCGGACCTGACGCGTTACGACGGCAACCTCGCGGTCGGCGGTTTGCGGATCGATTGCGTCGAACCGTTCGGTTTGTGGCGCATCGGCTACTCCGGTCCGGCACAGGACATTGCGGACGCGGCGATCCTGCTGGAACGAAGCAAGTTGCGTCCGGAAGGCTGGTATCGCGACGCACAGCTCGACATGTCGGTCGATTTCCGCGCGCTGACGCAACCACACTATGCCGCAACCGGCACGCGTGGCCACTTCGAACAAACAGGTCAGGTGAGGGGCGCGATCACGATCGGCGGCCGCACGACCCAAGTGTCCGGGTATGGCGTGAGGGATAAATCCTGGGGACCGCGCGACTGGGGCGCCGCCGCACCGGCGCAAGCCGCGGGCAGCACCACGAAACAGACCGGCGCCGCGCCGTTCGTCAATTGGTTTTCGATGAACTTCGGTGAGGCGCTCGCGTTGGGCGGTTCGTGCGGACGCGCCGCCGACGGCGTGATGCGCGGCGCCGGCTGGATACACCACGACGGCCGCACCGAAGATCTGCACGACGTCGTGATCGACAGCGAATACCGATCCGGTTCGATTCTGCACACGGCGATTCGATTGACCGGACGCGCCGCGAGCGGCCGCAAGCTCAGCATCGACGGCCGCGTGCTTACGGTATGCCCCACGAAGATTCCGATGCCGGGCGGTGCGACGTTCGTCAACGAAGGGCTCGCCGAATTCCGTTGCGACGGTCTCACCGGCTACGGTATCAGCGAGCACTGGCACCGAGTGACCGGCGGATGATTACGGACGTACGCTGCGCAGGTAGTCGTTTAGAAACGTTCCGTTCGGGTCGATCGCGTCGCGCGCTTTCCACCACTCGCGCCAGCGCGGATGTCGTTCCGCCAGCGTCGCACCGTCGAGATAGTTCACCTTGCCCCAGTGCGGGCGGCCCGCGTACGCATCGAAGATTTCTTCGCAGGCGCGGAAGTACGGCTCGTCGTCCACGTTGACGTCCTGATGCACGGAGATCGTCACGGTCGGTCGCTCGTACGCGCTCGACAGCCACACGTCGTCGGCCGCGAGCGTGCGGTATTCCACCGGCCACTTGAGATCGGGAAACTGTTTGTGGATCAGCGCTCTGATCTCCTGCATGCACGCAGGACCGTCTTCCGCCGGAATGCTGTACTCCATCTCGGTGTGCAGCGTCGGCCGGTGATTCGACAGCACTTCATAGCTCCATGCACAGCGCGAGCCTTCCTCGGCAAGTGGATACACGGCATCAGCAGTGGTCGACTCGGTCGCTTTCGCAACCGCGACGTCGGTGTGCGGATACCAGAAGAACTCGAAGTGGCGCGACTGCGCGATCAGCGAACCGAGCTTCGGCATCAACGTCTCGTACGGTTCGGACCAGCCGCGTTCCTGTAACCGATACGCGTCGGCCAATTGCAGCTGCAGCTGGGTGACGACGCCGAATGCGCCGAGGTTCAGCCGCGCCGCGCGGAACAGGTCTGCGTTGTGCTGCGCGCTGCACTCGACGATGTCGCCGGACGCGGCGACCAGACGGATACCGGTCACCGACGCCGACAGGTTCTGTAGCGACGGTCCGGTGCCGTGCGTGCCGGTGGCCACGGCGCCGGCGATCGCCTGCCGATCGATGTCGCCCTGGTTACGCAGCGCGAGTCCGTGATCGTGAAACGGGCGCCCAAGTGCGTAAATGCGGGTTCCAGACCACACCCACGCGCGCTTCGTCGCCGCATCGGTGCTGACGACGCCGGCGAGGCCGGACGCATCGATGATCACGCCGTCGCTGAGAACGAGCGGCGCGTGGCTATGGCCGGCGCCCGCGACGCGAATCGACTGTTGGGCGCGTACCGCGGCGCGGACGATCGCTGCCGTATCCGTTTCGCTGCGAATGAAATGCAGCGCGGTGGGTTTCGAGCGTTGCCGCCCCGACCAGTTTTTCCACGAAGCCATGCTGTTCTCCTTGCGATGCTGCACGCTTGCATCGAATGCCGACGCCGTCAACCGACTGCCGCGCCGCTTCGCGCGGTGGAAGATCCGCGCGATACTCAACTGCCTACTCTCACCCAGCCCACTCAGATGAATCTGGACCGCGTCACCACCGGCCGCGACGTTCCGCACGAGATCAACGTCGTCATCGAGATTCCGATGAACTCGGAGCCGATCAAGTACGAACTCGACAAGCAGACCGGCGCGATGTTCGTCGACCGTTTCGTTTCCACTGCGACGCACTATCCGTGCAACTACGGCTACATCCCGCATACGCTCGCCGACGACGGCGACCCCGCCGACGTACTGGTCGTCACGCCATTTCCGGTGATGCCGGGCGTGGTGGTGCGCTGCCGTCCGGTCGGCATGCTCGCGATGACCGACGAAGCGGGCGGCGATACGAAGCTGCTCGCGGTGGCGGTAAGTGGGTGAAGATCGAGGGTTGGAAGGATGCCGATGCGGCGAAGCGCGAAATTCTCCTCAGCGTCGAACGCTACGGTCAGGCCGATCCGAAGCCGGTCTACTGAGGCGACGCTGTTCCAGCGCAGCCTCAGCTCTTGCCGTAGTCGAGGCCGTACCATCGTTCGGGTTTCATCGTGATGACGACAGCCTCGTCGCCGTTACCGGCGGATGCGAGCAGCTGATCGCCCGCCTCCTGACCCAGGTATCGATGGCATAGCGGCCGCGCGTCGGCTTCCAGTTCGCGCGGCCGATAGCCGATCACCGGCCCTTGCACGGTGACATAGGCGGGAGGTCGCTGTTCGGTTTGCACGCACAGCGAAAATGCGCCCGCGGCCCTGATCAGTTTCAGCTTGCGAGAGTCCGGCGCGACGTGGATCTCGACGTTGCCGTCGGCCGTGTAGAGATACCAGATCGGAGACGATTGGGGTGGATGCCCGGGATCGTCGACGCTGACAATCGCAATATGGACGCCGCGCAGGAACGCTTCGCGCTCAGCGCGCGTGCTTCTGTGTACCGTATCTGCCATTGCCGATTCCTCTAAACGTGATCGGCGACCATACGTATATCCTCGCGTGCCGACAAGCGGCTAAAGGGGTGGCACGTACGGTGTGCTCGTCGGCCAACTGACAGTAGACTCCGCAGCATGGACAGAAAAAACACGCGATCTTACGAGCTCGTTGTCATCGGTGGCGGACCCGCCGGTACGTCGGGCGCCGTTTCTGCGGGGCTGTTCGGTCATCGCGTCGCCCTGGTTGAAAAAGCCGCCACGATCGGCGGCGCCGGGCTCAATTCGGGAACCGTTCCCAGCAAGACGCTGCGCGAAACCGCGCTTGCGCTTTCCGGCTGGCAATCGCGCCGGTTATTCGGAGTGGATCTTTCTCTGCGGCGCGAGACCACCGTGGCCGATTTCACGCGACATAGAGATGCGGTGTCGGAAGCCGAGCGGCTGCGGGTGGAATCGAATCTCCGTCGCGTGGGTGCGGAGCGATACACGGGGACGGCGAGCTTCATCGATGCGCACACCGTTGGAGTGACTGGCGCGGATGGCAACGAGGTGCAGTTGTATGGCGAGCGGATACTCATCGCGACGGGCTCGGTTCCGTGGCATCCGCCCGAGTTTCCGTTCGGCGACCCCCGCGTGCACGACTCGGACGAACTGTTGGAACTCGCGACGCTCCCGAAGCGCCTGGTAATCGTCGGCGCCGGCGTCATCGGCAGTGAATACGCGAGCACATTCGCGGTGCTCGGCACCGATGTGCACCTCGTGGATGGTCGCGACACGCTGTTGCCATTCCTGGATAGCGAAGTTTCACAATCGTTGGCGCAAGCCATGACTGCGAGCGGCGTGCAGTTTCATTGGAACGAGCGCGTGCTCGCGTGCGATGTATCGCGTTCGAACGAGGTGCTACTGACCTTGAGCAGTGGTGCGAGGCTCGCGGCCGATGGTGTGCTCGTGTGCGCGGGCCGCTCGAGCAATACCGGTGCATTGAATCTCGAGGCGGCCGGCATCACGCAGGGCAAACGCGGAATCGTGACCGTCGACAAGCAATACCGAACCGTCATCGAACACATCTACGCGGCCGGTGACGTCATCGGTCCACCCGCGCTGGCCGCGACCGGAATGGAGCAGGCCCGGTGGGCGATGACGCATGCATTCGGGATTAGCTTCAAGGCTGAACTCGCGTTCTTGCAACCCACCGGCATCTACACCATTCCCGAGGCGAGCATGGTCGGCGAAACCGAGGCGTCGCTTGCTGCACAGGGCGTTGAGTATCTGGTGGGTCGGGCGCGCTATCG
>JANLUG010000500.1:0-2665 GCA_031363335.1 Gammaproteobacteria bacterium | reverse complement strand
GCCTCAGCCATGTCGTGTCCCCAATCGTCCGGATGCGCGATCATATTCCGCGAGCGAACCGCGCGAACAGCCGCGCGGTCCGGCGCCCATCACAACACGTATGCCCAGCTGCTGCTCGACGTCAACGCACACTACAACCCGGAGGCGGCAGCCTCGCTCGGCGTCGAAGGTCATGACGGGGAGATCTTCGATCTCGGACCCGGCGCGCTCGAACGCCAGGAAGCCGACCTCGCCGCGGTCGAGCTGCGTCTCGACGCGCTGCGCGCCACCGCGACAGACCCGCGCGTGCAGCAGGATCTCGACATCCTCATCGACGCCGCGCGCGACCAACAGAAGAGTTCGCAACTCTCGCGCAAGTATCTGCTGCCGTTCTTCGATCTCGCTCAGTCGGTATTCGAGGGCTTCCGCACGCTGCTCGACGAGCGCGTTGCGAAGGACCGGCAACCGGCGGCAGTGACGCGCCTGCGTCGCTACGTCGGCGCGGAACCCGGCTACGCGCCGATCACGGTGCTCGCCCGCGAACGCTATGAGGAACACGCCGGCGACGTCGCGCTGCTCGGGCCGTGGATCGTCGAAGCCAAGCAATACCTCGACAATCAGGATCGTTATCTCGACGGCATCGGTGAGCTGCTGACCGCGAGCGGCCTCGACGGCTGGCAAGCCGACTACACAATGCTGCGCCAACAGTTCAAGAATTATGGTGAGTGGGTGCGCGCCGTGGTGTTGCCGCGCGCCCGGCAGAGCAGCCGGCTGCCGAGCGAACTCTATGCGAACGCGCTCGAAAACTACGGTGTCGATATCGACCCGCACGTGCTGATGGACGCAGCGCTCGCCGACTATCTCCAGACCCGCGACGAAATGACGGTGATCGCCGCGCAAGTGGCGGCGACGCGCGGCTGGAAGTCCACCGACTATCGCGACGTGATAAAGGCGCTGAAGAAGGAGCGCATCCCGGATGACCGCCTGCTCGAGGTATACACGCAACGTCTGCACCAGATCGAAGACGTCGTGCGGCGCGAGGGTATCGTCACGTTGCCGCAGCGCGACGCCGCGATTCGACTTGCGACGGAAGCGGAATCCGCCGGCGTTCCCGCACCGCACCTCGATCCGCCGCGCCTCATCGGCAACACCGGTGAGCCGGCCCAGTTCGTGCTGCCTGTCTCCAATCCAAACGCCAAAGCCGACGCGCCGATGGACGATTTCAACTACGACGCAATCGCCTGGACGCTTACCGCACACGAGGCGCGGCCGGGTCACGAACTGCAGTTCGCAGCGATCATCGAGCACGGTGTATCGACCGCTCGCGTGGTCTACGCCTTCAACAGCGCCAACGTCGAGGGTTGGGCGCTTTATGCCGAGGCCGCGATGAAGCAGTACCTGCCGCCGGAAGGCCAGATCGGCGCGCTGCAGATGCGGATGATGCGCGAGGCGCGCGCGTTCCTCGACCCGATGCTGAATCTTGGACTTCTCGGACCCGACGCCGCGCAGCGTTTCCTCGAGGAAGAAGTGCAGTTGTCCAAGCCGATGGCCAAGCAGGAAATCGACCGCTACACGTTCAACGCGCCCGGTCAGGCCACGTCGTACTTCTACGGTTACTCGCGGCTGAACGAGCTGCGCATGCGTACGGAGCTGGCGCTAACTGGGCGTTTCGATGCGCATGCGTATCACGATTTCCTGCTAAGCCAGGGTCTGCTGCCGTTCGATCTGCTGGATAAAGCCGTGATGCAGCAGTTCGTGCCCGCACAACTCGTTCCGAAACCGCCCGCCAAGCATTGAGCTTCTAAGCAGACGCCGGCGCGAGCGCATCCAATACGCGCAGGTCGAGACCCTGCTTCGTCTGAATGCCGAGCGGCATCACGATCACGCGCGTCGCACCCGCTTGTTCGAACGCTGCGATGCGGGTGCTGAGCGCATCGTCGTCGCCCCAGGCGACCAATGCATCGATCAGCCGATCGCTGCCGCCGTCGGCAAAGTCCGAGTCCGCGAAGCCGAGCTTGCGCCACTCGCGGTGGTAGTAGTCGAGCCGCACGTACATCTTGAGTGCCGCGCGCGCTTTGGCACGAGCTGCCGTCGGATCGCGTTCGGCGAGGAACATGGCGACGACACTGAGCGCGGCCGTCGAGCCGATGCGTGTGCGCGACTGTTGTGCGTGCTGCGGCGTCATCAGATACGTGATGACGCCGTCCGTACGGCGCCCACCGAGCGCCTGCAGTTGTGGACCGTGCGCCGCGATATACGTCGGCGCGCGTTGCGCTGCCGCGGGTGCAGCGACCTCGACCTTGTCGAGCGCGTCGAGGAAGGCCGTCATTTTTTTCAGCGGCGCTTGCCACGTATGTCCGCGCGCCGTGTTGAGACCCGCATTCGACACACCGAGCCCCAGCATGAAGCGTCCACCGGACAATTCCGCGAGTGTGTGGCGCGCCTGCGCCATCGCATGAGCGTCGCGGACGTAGACGTTCGCAATGCCGGTGGCGACGGCAATACGATCGGTCTTGCCCAACAGATAGCCTGCCGTGGCGATCGGCTCGCGGCCGAACAGTTCCGGCAGCCACAGACTGTCGTAGCCGCGCGTGTCGAGCGCCTGTGTGAACGCCACCAACGCGGCTGCGTCGAACTGTTCGGTAGAGACGAGCACACCGCGTCGAATCATTTTTCAGCTCCTGTC
>JANLUG010000474.1:0-6716 GCA_031363335.1 Gammaproteobacteria bacterium | reverse complement strand
GATCGTTTCGGCATCGGTCGCAGCGCCCTCGCACGGTCGATCACGCACCCGGACTTCGAGCCAATCTGGTCCGCCGCCGAAGATCTGGGAATGGCCGCAATCGCCCACGTGGGCTTCTCGCGTGAGCGCATCCAGTTCGGCTGGGCCAACAACGGCTCGAACGATCTGACGACGTACAGCCTGCTGAGCATGGCGATCGCGCCGCAACTCGGACCGCAGCTGTTGTTGGGTGCGCTGGTCTTCGACGGCGTGCTCGAGCGGCACCCAAAGTTGACGATCGTGGTGGAGGAAGTGGGCATCTCCTGGCTGCCGCATCTCGTCAGCGTGGTCGACCACGCCGTGGGGCGTGCCAAGCGCGAGCAGTTGGCCGACGGTGAGTTCCGGCCGGATTTTGCGGGCACTGCGTACAAACTACCGTTGGCGCCGTCGGAGTATCTGCGCCGCCAGGTCACGGTGACGCCGCTCGTCGCGAACGAGCCGCTGCGGCCGGTGCTCGATTGCGTGCCGGCGGAGATGTTGTGCTTCTCCAGCGACTATCCGCACGTGGAGGGCACCGCATCCGCGGTTGCGATTTGCGAGCGGCAGTTGGTGGGCTGTGCGCCAGGGGTGCGCGAGACGTTTTACGGCAGCGTTGCGGAACGGATCGGGTTGTAGGCGGCCCCTCAACGCAACTGTTTGAACGCTCAGCCAAGTATCCGCAATCTGCCAGGAGCGCATCGATGTCTGTGTATATTGTCGGGCAGCTGAACATTCACGATCGCGCCAGGTACGCCGAGTATGGCGCCGGCTTCATGGAGATCTTCACGCGGTACAAAGGTCGAGTGCTGTCTGTTGAGGAAGCACCGAAGCTGCTCGAGGGCGAGTGGAACTACACGCGGACGGTTCTTCTCGAATTCCCGTCAGAAGCCGAAGCACGTCTCTGGTACAACTCGGATGACTATCAACGCCTTGCGGGGCACAGGCGCGCCGCGTCCAGCGCAAATCTCGTTCTGATCCAAGGTCTATGATGCCTAAGCGTTGGTGCCCGTTCCGCATTTGATAGACGGGTTCCGGCGCAATGCTTGTTGGAGTTACCTGTCTCCACGAGCGTGGCCAATTGGAAGCGCGCCTTCGACTCAGGCGTGTTTGATTCCGGCACTCAAGTTCTGCTTGTCGCAGAAGCCAACCCCGATGAGGTCGTCGCGTTCGTTCTCGCGGGCGGATACACGGCGGACATCGTTTGCGATCCGAACATTGCGACGGCGTGAAGCCGCGTCTTCGCGTCAACGCAGCATGATTTTGTTCTGCAGCCATTCCGGTTTTCGCACGACGCCGTCGGATGGGGTCTCGAGGGTCAGCGCGGCAACACCGTGCGTGGGCGGCGCGAGCCCAGTAGCAGCAGCGCAGGCGCCGGACAGCCTTCGATAGTCCAGAGCGTAACGGAGGCGTCGTTCGGACGGATGGCCGAGCGGGTAAGCGAAGTCGTCCGCGACCGAGCATCCGGTGTTCGGCACGCCCGCAATGTTGCGTGTGTTCGCCGGCGAGAATCCGTCCGGATAGTCGCCGAACCCCAGCGCATTCTGGGTCTGGAACTCGACCATAAAATACGTCGTGCCACAGTTGTCCTGCGGATAGAACCCATAGGGTTTGCCACACGTCGTCGAGCCGACCTGGATGACCTCGACGCCGATCCCTTCGAGTGAATTGATGATCGATTCACTCGCCGAACACGTCGCCGGTCCGGTCAGCACGAACACGCGCGGCAGGTTCAATGTCGGTAGCGGCTGACCCGACGCTGCCGAGAGGCCCACCGAGGTCGCCTGGAAACCGAACGGTGTCAGCGGCTGGTTCGTGATCGGGTTGGTCGTCTGATGCTTGCTGTTGAAGTGCAGCGACTCGAAGGTCTTGCCGGCCGTCCGCGCAGGACCGGCAATCATGTACGCCAACTCGCTCGCGATGACGAGATAGCCGCCGCCGTTGTAGCGGATGTCGAGTACGAGGTCGGTGATGCCGGCCCCCGCGTTGAGCGTGTCGATGGCGTCGATCAGTTCCTGTTCGGCCGTTGCAATATGGTCGTTGAAGAGTATGTAGCCGACGTTGCCGGTAGCGGTTGCGATCGTCGAGACGTTCTGCACCGGCGTCGATGTGACGACGGCCGACGTTATCGTAAACGTGCGTGTCAGCGTTGGACCGGTCGGGAATGGATCCAGCACCGTGAACGTATGCGCCTCGTTGGCGGCGGTTGGATAAAACGCTGCGTTCAGCGTGTCGACACCAGTCTGCGTTGCATCGGATGTGACATCGACGCCGTCGACGATCTTGATGGTTGCACCGCGCTGGAGCGCCGCGGTGAGACTGGTCGCCGGAGAATTCGGTTCGGTGTAGGCAACGTAAACCTGCCGCGGCGGTGTCGCGGAGAGCACGGCCCACGTCGCGCCATAGCCGACCGAAACGCCCGACTGCGACAGTTGTTCCCACTCGCTCGTGGCGTATGTGAAGTGGAATCGGTCCTTCGGATGTCCGGACGCCGTCGTTGCCGTCGTTTTGAGTACATCGAAGTAGTTGAGCACCGTGTACGACGCGGGATTCGTGTCGACGATCTCGCTGTACCACAAATACAGATCGTTGCTCCACGAACGCAGCCAGTTCTTTTCCGTGAGCGCCGTGCCTGTGGTGTCCGGATAGGCCAGGCCGGTACCCGGATCGGTTCCGGTCCGCGGCACCGCGCAGCGCGCTTCGAATTCGCTCGCAGGTCGGAATACGCCGGACGTCCACGCAGCCTGCGGCGGTGGTGCCGGAACACTTGCGCCGCCGCCACTGCCGCCTCCGCCGCAACCGACCGTTCCCAACAGGACGACGCCGACCAACACGATTCGCATCATTGAGTTGTCTCGATAGGACTCGTGCGCGATCGATCCCCTCAGCGCACATGTTCAGTTCGAATCGAAGACTGACAGAGCGCCAGAGCGTTTGCAGCACGTTTCATTTTCAGACGGTGCGTGGCCCCATGCGCGATCGAACCGCATTCTCAACGCGGCATTGCGTGCGCGTTGGAATTCGTACGATCCGGTCGATTTTTGGAGTGTCCATTTCGGAAACACGCGGACGGTCCGAATTTTGCGAAGAGGTACTGATCGGTGGATGACCGCGAGCAGCCGAGTCGTACTCGACGAGAAAGGAGCGCTTGTGAAATACGTTGTGCCCGCGATGCTGGTGATCGTCGCCATCATTCACTTGCTCCCGCTGTCGGGCGTGCTCAGCCGCGAGCGTGATCTTGAAATGCGATCCGAACCTGGCGCATGCGCTGCGCGAGCAGTACCGGCGTCGGGCATCGCTCATCGATCGTCGAACCGAACCTCAGCCGTCTTAGTCACGCTCGCTGTGCGTCCCGGCGCGGTTTGCCAGGTCCAGTACATATTCGTGTGTGCAATCACCTTGTCGGGCGGCGGCATCCCATATCCGGATAGGTCCTCCGTGGTGTGCGCATCGTTCACCAGCACCGTGTCGTAACCGCGCGCAAATGCACCGTGAATGGTTGCCCGAATGCACGCGTCCGTTTGCGCGCCGGTCACTACGAGCCGACCCACCTTCAGCCGTGCGAGCTCCGATTCGAGTACGGTATCTTCGAACGAATCGCCGTAGCGCTTGTGCACGAGCGGCTCGGGCTCCTCGCGTTGCAGTTCCGGCACGTATTGCCAGCCGGTGCTGCCCATCGCGAGACCGGCGGCGTCCGAGTGCTGTATCCAGATGACAGGTACACCCTCGACGCGAGCCTTTCGAACCAGCCCATCGATGTTCGCGATCACGGCGTCGCGGCGATAAGCTGTGTCAACGACGTTGTTCTGCATATCCACCACGAGCAGCGCCGTGTTGGGTCTGTCGCGCAGGTTG
Source organism: Gammaproteobacteria bacterium (assembly GCA_031363335.1). Taxonomy (GTDB): domain Bacteria; phylum Pseudomonadota; class Gammaproteobacteria; order Pseudomonadales; family Azotimanducaceae; genus DATJGR01. The sequence continues at coordinate 2,846 of JANLUG010000474.1, read as the reverse complement.
GTCACGGTGATCTCCTCATCGGCACTCGTTGAAAGGCCAGCATAACTGTTAGAGACACGGTCGTGACGCACGAGGTGCTATATGAATCAGGCTGATCTGACCGCTCAGATTACGAAGGTGCTCAGCGTTCAGGAACGCGTAGTGGCCGCGTTTCTGGGCGGCAGTTTTGGACGAGGTGAGGCCGACGATTACAGCGACGTGGATGTTTACGTCGTGGTTGCCGCTGCGCAGGACATCCCGATCGTGGTCGCTGAACTTGCCGGCATCGCGGGAAAGGTATCTCCGGTGCTTTTTTCGCAGCTGCTTCCCAACGCACGAACGATCAACTCGATCACGATGGAATGGCTGCGGTTCGACTTCACGGTGTTGAGCCAGGGCGAGCTGGTCTTTTTCGCGCAGGACCAGCTCAAACCGCTGTTCGATCGACCGGACGTTTTCAAAACGCTCCGCGCGATATCCGAGTACGGCCGGAATCTATCTCCCGAGGCGCTCGTGGACATCGTCAACGAGTTCATCCGTGTGGTCGGGCTTTCGGTAGTGGTGAACGGAAGGGATGATCCGATCGTCGCGCAAACGGGGACGAATCTGCTGCGGGATATGCTGATCAGAATCATGGTGTTCGAAAACGGCGCGCAACCTCAAAGAGGTGTGCTCTCGCTGAAGCGGATTCTTACGCCGCATCAGTTCGCGGCGTTGAAGAGCTTGCCGCCGCAGGATGCAACGTGGGCTTCCGTCTTTGCGCGTACAAAAGCCATCGCTGAGCAATTCCTTCCCCGGGCTCGCGCGCTCGCGACAGAACTCGGTTCGACGTGGCCCGAGGAATTCGAGCGTGTAACGCTCGCGCATGTGGACAAAAAGCTCGGCCTGAAGATCCGCCGGAGCAACGTATGAGCGAAGTGCGTCAGCCGAGCGCCGCGCGTTCCTTCGCCATCCGTCCCGTAACGGTGGGCGTCGCGAACGCCGCAGTGAGATAGCGCCCGAGCTTGGGATACTTCGCGCCGTCGACCGCGAAATCGCCGTACTGCGCCTGCAGGAAACAGGTCACCACGGAGATGTCTGCGATCGACAACGCGTCTCCGACGAAGTAGCCGCTCTCCGGCGCGATCGATTCCATGTACTCGAGCACCGGCGGCATGCCGTGCGTCAGGATGTTGTCGACGATGGCTTGGTCGGTCGGCTTGCCCATCATCTTCGGGAACAGGAAGCGCTGCTGAAAGAGCCCGGCGCAATTCTCGATCAGCTTCGTGTCTGCGTACTCTTCCACCCACAACGCGCGCGCCTCCAGTTTGGGATCGGCGGGATAGATCGGCGCTTGTGGGAACACGCGTTCGAGATAGCGGCAGATCACGCTCGAGTCGCAGGTGAAGAAGTCGTCGTGCTGCAGCACCGGGATCTTGCCGAGCGGGCTCATCGCGCGGAATGCGGGACTCGAGTCGCCGGGAAAGACCATAACGTTGGTGTGCTCGATGCCTTTGATGTCGAGCGTCAGCAGCACTTTGCGCACGAAGGGTGACAGGGGATGGCCGTGCACGGTGATCGTCATGTTGATGGCGCCTTGGTCGAAACGGGTCGACGACACTAGCAGAGAACAGCGCGGGAGTAACCGGGAGTCTCCGTACGGGCATAAGCTACGCACCGCACAACACGCATGACGGAGGTGATCATGGAATTCGAACTGACGCCCGCATCGGCGGGCACACGCTGGTGCTCACCGTCAACCATCCCGATGCGGCGCTTCAGAAACTGCGCTCGGTTGCCGGCGCATAGACGATGAAGGCATTCGACTCAGACACGCTGCAATGTGAGCGGCTGATCTTGCGGCCGATGCGTGTGGCGGATGCGGCCGACCTGTTCGCCATTTTCGCGGACGCTCGCGTAACCCGTTACCTGAGCAAGCCGCCGTGGACGGATATGCGCAGCGCGCACGAACGGATCGCGCGAGACATCGAATGCATGCGTGCCGGCCAGTACGCCTGCTTCGGCATCGAGGAAACGCAGGGTGGCAAGCTGATCGGCGAATGTTCGCTGTTCAATCTGATGCCGCAATGCCGCCGCGCCGAGATCGGCTACACATTGGCGTATGACGCATGGGGTAAGGGCTACATAACCGAAGCGCTGCCCGCGCTGCTGGAATTCGGCTTCGCGCACCTCGATTTGAATCGCGTCGAAGCCGACATCGATCCCCGCAATGTGGCGTCCGCGAAGACGCTGGAACGACTCGGGTTCGCGAAGGAAGGACATCTGCGGGAGCGGTGGATCGTCGATGGGGAAGTATCCGATTCGTGGCTGTATGGATTGCTCGTGGGTGATTGGCGGATGAAGGCGCACGAGCGCGAAGTGAGGTGACCATGGCCCAGAACAAGACGACGGAAACGCAAGCCAGCGTTGCGACTTATCTCGCCGCCATTGCCGACGGCGCGAGACGCCGCGACTGTGAAGCGCTCACGCAGATGATGTCGCGCGTTACGAAGCACGTGCCGAAGATGTGGGGCGCGAGCATCGTCGGCTTCGGCAAATATCACTATCGTTACGAGAGCGGTCGCGAAGGCAATTCCTGCCTTACCGGCTTCTCGTCCCGCGCGCGCGATATCACGCTGTATCTGATGGCGAACTCCGACACGCAGCAGGAACTCCTCGCGAAGCTCGGGAAATACAAGATGGGTAAGGCTTGTCTGTATATCGGCGCTCTGCAGGACGTCGACGCGGCGATTCTCGAGCAGCTCGTGGCTGCTTCGGTTGCCGAGGTTCAGAGCCGCTATCCATGACGCAGTGCGTCGCGTTGATCCGCGGCATCAATGTCGGCCGCGCCAAGCGTATAGCGAACTCGGATCTGTCTAGCTGACCCT
>JANLUG010000469.1:0-14127 GCA_031363335.1 Gammaproteobacteria bacterium | reverse complement strand
GGCACACCGACCCGCCGTCGCTCGACCCCTTTCGAAGTCGAACCGCTCGACCCCATCAGAAGTCGCCTCCGCCCTCGAGGTCTCTTGCGCGACCTATCAGCGTCTGCTTCGATGCGCGCTCAATTTGAAATGGAGCGTGCGATGAAGATCGGTCTGATTCCAGTGAACATTGGCGTTGCGAATGCAGAACAGATGATCCGCATGGCGCAGACGGCTGAGTCGGTCGGCTTCGAGTCGGTGTGGACGTTCGAGCACGTCATCGTGCCGATCGACTACAAGTCGAAGTATCCGTATAGCCCGAACGGCAAGATGGGTGCGACGCCGGAAACGAATTTCATCGATCCGCTGATCGCGCTGGCCGTGGTGGCGGCGCAGACGAAGAAGATCCGTCTCGGCACCGGTGTGAATATTCTGTCGCAGACGAACCCGCTGCTGATGGCGAAGCAGGTCGCGAGCCTCGACCTCGTGTCGAACGGCCGCTTCATGCTGGGCGTCGGCATCGGCTGGTTGCAGGAAGAGTTCGTTGCGATGGGCACGCCGTTCGAAAAGCGCGGCGCGCGCTTCGACGACTACGTCGTTGCCATGAAAAAAGTCTGGTCCGGCGAAGTGGTAGAACACGACAGCGAGTTTCTGAACTGGCACGGCTTCAAGAGCTATCCGGTGCCGGTGCAGAAGCCGCATGTGCCGGTGATCATCGGCGGCGCGAAGGGCAAGATCTACGAACGCATCGCGACCGTGGGCGATGGCTGGTTTGCGCCGGCCGGCGATCCGGCGGAACTATCGAAATCGTTGGGCGAGTTGAAGGCCGTCTGCAAAAGGCTCGGGCGCAACTATGCCGACATCGAGATCACCGCGATGTGGCAGCCGCAAACCGGCCTCGACACGATCCGCAAGCTGCAGGATATCGGCGTCGCGCGGGTTGTGACGTTTGCGATCGGTGCGGTAGATCCGACCGATGCGATCAAACGCCTCGGCGACGAGGTGATCGCGAAGCTCTAACGGCTCCGGGTAAAGAAGGCGCTGCAACCCCGTCAACCGCGACGGGGTTCACAGTGCAGATCTGCAAATCCCTACTACGCTTCATGCATGGCATCGATTCACTCGAGGAGCAAGTCCATGCATCGGACGAATACTGGTTTCACGATCATCGAACTGGTCGTGGTGATCATTCTGTTGGGAATCCTGGCAGCCACCGCGCTGCCGCGATTCATGAATGTGGATACTGAGGCACACGCGGCGGTTGTCGAAGGCGTGCACGGTGGTATGCAGACCGGCATCTCGCTGTACCACGCGCAATGGGTCGCGGAGCAGCAACCCAACCCGAACACACAGATCGCCGAATTCAACAATCTGCGCACGAATGCGAACGGCTTCCCGTACGGCACGGCGAACCGCACGGCGACCGGAAGCAACGTCACGACCTCGGCCGATTGCGCTGCGGTCTTCAACGGTGTGCTGCAGGCCGGTGCGCCGACCGTTACCAGCGTTGCCGCAGCCGCAAACGTCATCGGCAGCAACTCCGATTTCACGGCCGTCGTTAACGGCGTGAACTGCAACTACTACTACACCGGTGAGAACAGCACGGCAGGTTCCGTCGTACCGCTGTTGCAGTACACATCGACGACCGGTTTGCTGAGCGCGACCACGGCCACTCTGTAATCGATCGACGCGCCACGCGTCGTTAGAAGTGGTTCGATGCGTCGCGCAACTTCGTCAGACTCGATGCGCGTCAGGTATGCAGACGGCTTCACCGTGGTGGAGCTCGTCGCCGTTCTCGTGTTGATGGGTATTCTCGCTGCGACGGCGACGAGTCGAATGGTCGGCAGCAACGCCTATGCGCCGGCGTTGATCTCACAACAGTTCGTCGCGATCGGCAGATTGGCGCAACAGACCGCGCTGGCGCGCCAGGATGCAAGCGTCAGCCTCGATGTCGATCAGAACGGCGGCGACTGGCGCTTTCGCGTGCAGGTCGACGATGGTGCGTCGACCGCGACGGCACACGAAGAACGCACTGCGGTCCTCAACACAAATCTCACGGTATCAAGCGGCGCTGTGACGGTGCCGTTAGGACCGGCTGCATCGCTACACCTCGTATTCGACGGGATCGGCGGACTGGCCGCCGGCAATGTCGCGGCAACTACGCTCAGCACGGACGTCGGCGTGGGTCTGACGGCAAGCGGCGATTCGGCTTCCGGCGTCTGCATCGGATCCACCGGTCATGCGTACCGTGGCGCCTGCAGCTGACGCACCGTCGCGTGCCGGTCCGCGACAGCGCGGCTTCACGCTGATCGAACTCGTTGTGACGATGCTCATCATCAGCATCGCAGCGCTCGGCGTGATGTATTCGCTCAGCCTCGGGTTGCGACACCAGTCCGATGCGCTTTGGCAGCCGAAGGCGGTCGCGCTTGCGGAGTCGTATATGGAAGAAATACTCGGCCGTCGATACGACGAACGCTCGCCGTCGGGCGGCGTACCGCCGTGTTCGACCGCAACGACGGCTTGCTCCGTATCGAGCGCGTTCAACGACGGCGAAGTGCGCGCGCAGTTCGACGACGTCGACGACTACGATGGTTTGAACGAACAACCACCGCGTGACGTTTACGGCAATCCCCGATCCGACTACGACAGCTATCGCGTCGCGGTGACCGTTGTATACGCGACACCGACGCAAGTCACCGCGCTGGGTCTCGACGCGGCGACCGACGCAAAACTCGTAACGGTGACCGTGTCTACGCCGGAAAGCGGTTCGATGTCGTTCAGTGCGTTGCGGGGGAACTTCTGATGCGTGCGCAGCGCATCGGCATGCGTCGCTCGCGCGGATTCACGCTGATCGAGCTCGTCGTCGTCATTACGGTGATGGGCATCCTGTCGATCGGCGCGGTGTCGTTCATCACCGACGCGAGCGATGGGTACGCGAATACGGTACGTCGTACCGAGCTGGGCAGCACGATGCGACTTGCAGCCGAGCGCATAACGCGGGAACTCCGCAACGCGTTGCCGAACAGCGTGCGGGTGTCAGGGAACTGTCTCGAGTTCGTCCCGGTGGAGGGCGGCTCCAGTTATCTGAACGTGCCGGTTTCGATCGCGAGTAACGTTTTCGATGTCGTTGCGCCGATCGACGCAGCGTTGTCCGGTGCGCGCATCGCCGTGTTCCCGGATAGCACGAGCGCGGTGTATACGCTCAGCGATTCGGGCGTGATCTCGCCGCCTGCGGCTTTCGCGGCGCCCGATGCGAACAACGTGGTGCGCGTGACATTGACCGCCGCGCATCGATTCCCCGCCGAATCGCCCGAACGGCGCTTCTTCATGGTGCGCGCGCCGGTTTCGTACTGCATCGACCAGAATCGGCTGTGGCGTTATCAGAACTATGGGTTCAGTTCTGTACAGGCAACCGCCGCGACGCTGCCAACGAGCATGCCGGGGCGCAGTCTGATCGGTGAGGACCTCACGGCCGCGGTCGCACCGTTCATCGTCGCCAATGCGACGTTGACCCGGAACGCGGAAGTAGGCATCGACCTCGAATTCGCCGATGCCGCGGATGCGTTGCGGATCCATCACATCGTGCAGCTTCGCAATGTTCCCTGAGCGACAACGTGGCATCGGCCTGATCGCGGCGATCTTCCTGATCGTGGTCGTGGCGAGCCTGGCTGTTGGCGTTGCGAGCCTGGTGCGGTCCGGCGCGGCCGGCTACATACAGGACGTGCTCGCCTACAAGGCATTCCTCGCAGCGGACAGCGGCGCGCAGTTGTCGCTGAATCGCGTGTTCGCGCCTGAGGGCACGCCGAGTTGCGCCAATCGTGTATTTCCGTTCACCGAACCGGGCCTCGAAGGATGCCAGGCGACGGTGACGTGCAATGCGATCAGCGTCAGCGGCGAGTTGCGTTACGACCTGGAGAGCCGCGGCCGCTGTAGCACTGGAACCGAAGTGGCCGAACGACGGATCGCGGTCCGGGCAAGCGCGCCATAGATGACTCGCTGGATCAGAGTTCCCGCCAGAAGATGATGCGATCGTCGCCGCGGTAGCGGCCGAAACGCGCATTGCCGGTAGGGTCGGTTACGCCGGTGCCCGACCAATCGAATTCCAGATAGGCGGGCGCATCCAGTCTGATGTCTACCGCGCCGTCGTTGCCGATCCCGGGGGCCGACAAAAGCAATGGTGCGGACGCGCTCGATTCGCCCGACACGAGCGATGTTGCGGTTGCCGGGGCGGTAACCGTGGTTTCGCCGGCGGACAGGTTGCCGCTGTATCCGGAGAGCGACGCCTGTGTCGACGTATACGTCGTGCAGGTGTCGAGCGTGTTGCGGGTGAACAGCGTGCCGTTGAAGTACTGCGCTTCGAGCGCCACACCGAGGTCGCGCGACTCCGGACCGAATGCCGGTTTCACCATGAGCCTGCCATATCGCACTTTCGTAGGCGTTCCGACCTTCGCCGCGTCGCAGTTGCCGACGGTTGTACAGTCACCCACGGACAACGCGTTCATGTTCGGGTTCGATAGCGACGTGTCGCCCAATGGATTGGTGATACGAATGCCGACGTCGAGCGCGTCGTACGGACCGTCGGGTGCGCCGTTGCGCGCAAATGTCGCGGCGGTTGTGTCGACTGATGCGACGCCGAGAGTCCAGGGGCTGACGAGGCCGCTCAGGCGCGGGCCGATATCGATGCCTGCGTCGCTGTTCTCCGCGGTTGTGGTGAGCGTGGCGACGGCGTTGGCGCCGAGTAATGCGGTATCGTAGTTCTGTGTCACGTTGCCGCCGGCCTCGCGCGCCTCGATTCGATAGTGGACGCCGAGCCTCGCATCATCCATGTAGCTGAACGTCGTGCATGCCGGTATCAGCGTGCTGGCGGCGACGAAGCTGAAGTTCGCCGGATGGAATCGACCGACGTTGCCGCTCGGCGTTGACGCAACGATGCCGCCCGTGAGGTAGTCGCCATCGGCGACGCCGGCAACGATGCGGATGACGCCGACTTCATCGAAGGTCACCGCGTCATTGCGGAAACGTCCGGGTGTTGCGGTTGCGGCGAATGTCGTGGCGCCGCCGAGAACTCCCGCCCCCGTGCTGCCGTTGCGTCCACCGATCGGCACCACGAGCGCCGAGCTTGCGATCCGAATGCCTTCGGGCGGCAATTCCGTGCCATAGCTTGGTGTGAGGCTGCCTTCCGCGTCGCGCGCGTCCACCTCGACGCGAAACGGCATGCCTGCCCCGACGAACGCGGGCCCAACCGCGCTCGACGCGCCGGGGTTGGAGATGCCGGCCAGCGTTTCTACGCGATTGATCGCGAGTTCCGCCGGCTTAACCACAAACGCATTCGTTGCGCCGCGTACCTCGCCGGGCAGGCCCGCGGGGTCTTTCATCTGCAATCTGATCGAGCCGACATCCTTGTATTTCGCCGATACCTGCGCCTGGCCGAGATTGAAGGACACGTTCTGCGCCACTGCAGCGGGCTCGTTGGAGCCGACCGCGATGCCGTTTACGGTTGTATTCAATACTCCCGGTGTCGGATTCAGGTGATCCATCCAGAACGAGATCGAATGCGGTCCGGTGTAGGTCTTGATCACGCCACATTGCGGATCCGTTGGGGTCTGCCCGTACGCTGTCAGGTAGACCGGAAATACGGTTCCGGCCGTCTGTGTTGCAACAGGGGAAACGATCGAAGCCGGCGGCGGATTCGTCAGCGCAGCGCCGGTCACGGTGAAGCCGGTTGGACCAAATGCCAGCAGACCTTCGGTGTCGTCGTCGTGGATGGTCGGGTCGTCGGTCTGGAACACATCGATGTCGACGGGCGACGACCCGGCGGGGTAGTAGAGCCCGAATATCGCCTGGCCATTGTCCGACGGCACGAACTGGTAGGACGCCACGCCGTCGTCCGGCGTCGTTTCGACGAGCACGCCGTTTCCGGAAGCGAGGCTCCACGTGCCGCGCCCTGATTGGGTCGTCAGCGTGACTGCGCCGGAATACGTCCCGACGAGACCGTTGAGACCGTCCAACGCGAAGACGGTGATCGGCTCTACCCGACAGTTGATGCCGTACGCGCTATGTGAGAGCTGAAATCGCGCTGCGCCGAGTGAAGGGCAGGCGGCGCGCGTTTCGGCCATAACGCTCTGCACATCCGCCGCGGTCAGTGTGCGCGCATAGATGCGGAACTCGTCGATCGTTCCGTCTGCGGATGTCGGCGATCCGGTCAGGCCGTTCGACGCTGTGCTGCGGTTGTCTCCGACGAAAAGCGAGCCAAGCGATGCGTTGAACTGTCCGCTGGTGGTTCCCGTGGCAGTCGCCATGAGGACGCCGTCGAGGTAGATGTTGATGACGGTCGCGTTCGTTCCGGCGAGGATGCGCCACGTAACCGCAATGTGTTTCCACGTGTTCGCGGCGATTCCCGTGTTCGCGGTTTCCGCGGAGAGCGTTACGGGTGTAGATGCGTTGTCGGTGATCTCGAATCGCAACCGGCTGTTGTTACGTTTACCAAGGTAGAAAAAGCGGCCCGCCTGCGTGGTTGCGTCGAACAGATAGTTGGCGGAGCCGTTCCAATTGTTGCGAGCGCGCCACCAGAACGCGACGGAACCGAACGCACCGACGGCATTGGGAGTTACGCCGGTGTCTACGGCATCGAGTTGTGCAGTGCCGCCGTTGTCCGGCACGTCCATCGCCCGACAAACCTTCCCGGCCGCGATCGTCTGCACGACCGTCGCCTTCAATGGCGATGCAATACGTGATCCGTTGCGGCTGTTTCCGCTCGAATCGCCAACTTCACCAGCGGTACCGTTCCACGCGCCTTCGTCCATTCGATATTCGGCGTACGGCGGTTGGAGCGTGAAGCGATACGCGGTGCCGTTCGCTGGCAGGCCGCTGCGCACCAGCACGAAGTCCGACGAATCGATCTGCCAGCCGATCTGTGCCGGCCCCATCGCAGTGTTGGTGGGCTCGGTCGTGTCGTCGGAGGTCCCGTACACGAAGTAGAAGTCGCCGGTTTCGTGCATCTGGATCTGCAGATTGTAGGAAGTGCCGCCGCCGCGATTCTGCGCGCCGCCTTCCTGCCACGCGGAAACGTTGTTCCAGGTAACCACGAATATCCGGTTCGGTGCGGTGCCGGTGGTGGCGTAGGTGACCGTTCCGGCGGCGTTTTCATCGAGGTCAGCGCCGTAGATCTGCAGGGCGTTGTTTAGATTCGTGCTCGGTAGTGGATTCGGATACGTTCGCGGATTGCCCGTGGCGGCGGTACCGTAGCTGCAGTACGTATTGTTGAACAGCACGCGGCCATTGGTGTTGACGCGCACCTGCGTATAACTGGTGGCACCGAGCCGGAATGAGAATCCGAGATCGAGCGGGGCGGATAGGCTGTCGTCCCCAACCGTATCCGGGCAGCCGAGCCCGGCGGCCCAACTCGTAATGACGGTGTGTCCCGCGGGCGCGATCCAGTTCGATGGAACGCTCGAGAGCTGATATGTCATCGCGCGCGCAGGCGTGCTCGCCATCGCGAGCACGATTACCAGCGCAATGATCGGCCGGGAGCGAGCGCCCATCTACAAAGCGTAGGTGCTCGGCGCGATATTGCCAGGAAGCCGTGGGCCGGCTATTCGCCGGCAGACTTCATGTCCAGTTCCTTCATCTTGCGCGTCAGCGTATTGCGGCCCCAACCGAGCAAAACGGACGCGTCACGGCGGCGCCCGCCGCTGCGCGCCAGCGCTGCTTCGATGACGATTCGTTCGAAGCGCGGGATCGCGGTGTCGAGCAGCGGCGTGCCGTTCCCGGGCAGGATGCGCGCCAGTTCTTCGTGTGCCCAACGGGCCAACGCGGTCTCCCAGTCGCTGGTCGATGTGCCTGCGCTTTCGATCGCGCGCAGTTCGGGCGGCAGATCCTCGACGTACACTTCGCGGCCGGACGCCATCACTGTCAGCCAACGACACGTGTTTTCCAGTTGCCGGACGTTACCCGGCCATGGCAATCCCGCGAGGTATTGTTCAGCTTCGGGACGCAGCACCTTGGTTTCACCGCCGAGTTCCGCCGCGGCCGCTTTGAGAAAGTGTCGTGCGAGCAGTGGTATGTCTTCGCGTCGCTCGGACAAGCGCGGCAAATGAATACGGATGACGTTCAGGCGGTGGTAAAGGTCCTCGCGGAACACGCCTTGCTCGACGAGACGCTCGAGGTTCTGGTGCGTGGCCGCGATGATCCGCACGTCGACTTTCACCGGCGCGTGGCCGCCGACTCGATAGAACTCGCCGTCGGCGAGCACGCGCAGCAAACGCGTTTGCGTATCCGGAGGCATGTCGCCGATTTCGTCGAGGAACAGTGTGCCGCCGTCGGCTTGCTCGAATCGTCCGACGCGTTGTTGCGCCGCTCCGGTGAAGGCGCCTTTCTCGTGGCCGAAAAGTTCCGCCTCCACGAGGTCCCTCGGAATCGCGGCCATGTTCAGCGCGATGAATGTTGTCGCGGCGCGCGGACTGTGCCGATGCAACGCACGGGCTACGAGTTCCTTGCCGCTGCCCGATTCGCCGTTGATCAGCACGGTGACGTTCGAGTGAGACAACCGTCCTATAGCGCGAAACACTTCCTGCATCGCAGGCGCCTGGCCGATGATCTCGGTTGGGCCTACTTCTTCCGGGACCGGCTCCGATTTCTGCTCGCGCGAGTGAGTGACCGCGCGCCGCACCATCGCCATCGCTTCGTCGACGTCGAATGGCTTCGGCAAATAGTCGAACGCGCCGCTTTGATATGAACTGACGGCGCTTTCGAGGTCGGAGTGCGCCGTCATGATGATCACGGGCAACTTCGGCAGATCGTGATGCACGCGTTCGAGCAGCGCGATGCCGTCGATGCCCGGCATGCGGATGTCGCTGATGATCACGTCCGGCTGCTCGCGCGTCAGGCGCTGCAACATCGCATCGCCGTTGTCGAACGTCATCGTCGTCATTCCGGCTTGTTCGAGCGCGCGCTCGAGTACCCACCGAATCGAACGGTCGTCGTCGATTACCCATACGTTGCTATTTGCCATGCGGCTGCTCCAAGGGCAGATAGATGCTGAAGACTGTTGAGCCCGGTTTTGTTTCACACTCGATCAGGCCGCCGTGTTGGCTGACGATGCTCTGCGCAATCGACAGCCCCAAACCAGAACCGTCAGCGCGTCCGCTGATCATCGGGTAGTACATCCGGTCGAACAGATCGGGAGGCACGCCCGGCCCGTTGTCGTGGATGTCGAGACGCAACACGAGCCTGTGGCGCGTGGTGCCGATGGTGAACTGGCGGATGATGCGGCTCGTTAGTCGAATGACAGGCGACGGCGTCTTTTCCAGCGCCTGCTGCGCGTTGCGCACGATATTCAAGAGCGCCTGGATCAACTGTTCGAGATCCGCCTCCACTTCCGGGAGGCTCGGGTCGTAGTCGCGTATAAAACGAATCTGTCCGGGCGCTTCGGCTTGCAACAGCTGCACCACGCGTTCGAGCGCCTGGTGCACGTTGACCGGTACCAAACGCGGTAGCTGACTCGGCCCGAGCATTCGATCGACGAGGTTTCTCAGCCGATCGGCTTCCTCGATGATGATGCGCGTGTAGTCGCGCAGTCGCTCCGTTTCCAATTCGCGTTCCAGCAACTGCGCCGCGCCGCGAATTCCGCCGAGCGGATTCTTGATCTCGTGAGCGAGCCCACGCACGAGCTTGCGCGTGGTTGCCTGTACGGAGACGTGGTGATCGTCTCGATTGATGCGCAGCAATCGATCCAGCGGGAGTATTTCGATCAGCAATTCGGGCGGGTTGCGGTCGAGCATCGGGGTGACGGTGTAGTCCACCGATACGGTCGCGCCTGAATTGGTCCGCGCGCTGGCGCCGCGCTTGGTAAACGCCTGCCCGCCGGTCAGCGCCTCTTTGAACGTTGCAGGCGGTGTGGCGGGGTCGCTGAAAACGCGCCCGAGCGGTTCACCGAGCAGGCGGTGTCCGCTTGCCTCGACCAGCGCCTCAGCCGCCTGGTTGAGATATAGAATCTCGAGATCAGCCGACACCGCCATGACCGCGGTGCTCTGCTGATCGAGGATGTAGTCGGGCGAACGCATGCGACGGTGAAAAGCTCCGTATTAGTGCAAAGAACAGGCTGAGCGCGCGACAGGTCGTCTCTCGTCAGAAACGTGTGCAATTATCGAACCAACGCGAAGACAGAAGGCGACGCCTCGTAGTAGCCGCTCACACTACGGTAGGACTGCCAAACAGCGTGCCCGCCTCTGGCCCACACAGGGCCGTGCGCGAACACGATCGCACTAAATTAGTGCGGAGGCGGGGGTGCGGTCAAATGCCGCCGGTAGCGGAACCTTAGTCGCCGTCGTGCGGCGTCGCTACCGGGTTCGGCGGGAGGGCGTAGCGCAGCAGGTTGAATGTGGCCGGGTTGCTCTCGATCACCACGTTGCCCTGACGGTCGACGACGCGCCCCGCGGCGGTGTGAGTGCCGCGATCGACGTTCGACAATTCGAATACGCCGTTGACGGCTTCTACCTCGGTGGCATTGCCGTCGAGCACGAGCAGCAGCCTGTGGTCGGCGCGCAGTTGCGGCGCGATGGCGACCTGAATTTGCACGTTGCCTGCGTTGTCGCGGATGGTTTCGTCTTCCGCCGGGGAGACGACTTCGAGCTGTGCGTAGTAGCCGGTATCCGCCGAAGACGGCACCGAGTTGGGTTGTGCGACGGGCACCGGTGGCGGTTCGTAGGAGTTGACCGGTGGAACGGTGACTTCCTTCGGCGCGGCTTGCCCGGAGCGATCCACCGGCGCGATATCGGTGAACACGACGTTGCCGTTCGCGTCGACGGTTTTGTAGATCTCGCCGAACGCCGCCGGTGTGATCGCGGCGAGAACGAGGATCAGTGCCAGTCGGCTATCCATAGGAAGGCTCACAGTAACGTTGGCCGCTAATATGCGGCGGCGCCACGTATAAAAAAACCCCGAGTCTGTGAGGACTCGGGGTTTCGTGACGCGGTCGAGGTACCGGCCGAATCAGCCTTGCGGCTCAAACGCCCTCAAACATCGCTCGTCAGAAGCTCTTCAGACACTGTAGTACAGCTCGAATTCCGCCGGATGCGTCGTCATATTGATGTAAGCGACGTCTTGTCGTTTCAGTTCGATGTAGGAATCGATCGTCTCGTCGCTGAATACACCGCCGGCTTTCAGGTATTCGCGGTCCGCGCTGAGAGAGTCGAGCGCGTTTTCGAGCGACGACGCAACGGTGGGCACGCCTTCCAGTTCTTCCGGCTCGAGGTCGTACAGATCCTTGTCGAAGGGGTCGCCGGGGTGAATCTTGTTTTTGATACCGTCGAGGCCGGCCATCATCATTGCGGCGAAGGCAAAGTACGGGTTTGCCGTGCTGTCGGGGAATCGCACTTCGATGCGGTACGCGCGGGGATTCGCTGACAGGATGTACGGAATCCGGATCGACGCCGAGCGGTTGCGAGCCGAGTACGCGAGCAGCACAGGCGCTTCGTATCCGGGCACCAGGCGCTTGTACGAGTTCGTGCTGCAGTTGGTGAAGCCGTTCAACGAGCGCGCGTGCTTGATGATGCCGCCGATGTAGAACAACGCGGTTTCAGACAATCCGGCGTATGCGTCGCCGTGGAACAAGTTTTTGCCGCCTTTGGAGATCGATTGGTGGACGTGCATCCCGCTGCCGTTGTCGCCGACGAGGGGCTTCGGCATGAACGTCGCGGTCTTGCCGTACGCGTGCGCGACGTTGTGCACGACGTATTTGTAGATCTGCAGTTCATCGGCTTTTTTGACGAGCGTGTTGAATTTCACGCCGATCTCGTTCTGGCATGCCGTCGCAACCTCGTGGTGATGCACTTCGATCGGCAAGCCCATCGCCGCCATCGTGCTGCACATCGCGTTGCGGATGTCGGCTGCCGAATCGATCGGCGGAACCGGGAAATAGCCGCCTTTGATGCGAGGGCGGTGTCCCATGTTGCCGCTCTCGTAGACGTCGTTCGATTCCCACGCCGCTTCTTCCGAACTGATCGAATAAGACGCGCCGGACATCTTCACCTGCCAGCGCACGTCGTCGAATATGAAGAACTCGGCCTCAGGGCCGAAGTAAGCGGTGTCGCCGATTCCGCTCGACTTCAAGTAGGCCTCGGCGGCTTTCGCGATCGATCGCGGGTCGCGGCTATACGGTTGCATTGTCGCGGGCTCGATGATGTCGCAGCGCAGATTCAGTGTCGTTTCGTCGCGGAACGGATCGATCACCGGCGTGGAATCGTCCGGCATCAGGATCATGTCCGAGTCGTTGATCGCCTTCCAACCGGCGATCGACGAGCCGTCGAACATGAAGCCTTCTTCGATGTTTTCCTTGCGGACGGCGCTGACGGGGAACGTGGTGTGCTGTTCCTTGCCGCGTGGGTCGGTAAACCGCAGGTCGACCCATTTGACGTCGTTGTCTTTGATCATCTTGAGAGTGTTTTCGGACATGGATTACCGCTCCTGGATTCGGTGTGCTGATCGAGCTGTTCTGAAAGAGAGTGTGTTGCCTGCCCACAGCGGGCAACCGCCCCGGAAAGGGCTGGTTATCTTAGCGATTTCCGGGAGCAATAGTCATGCCACGGAAGGGACCAACGATGGAGCGCCTCGACGAGTGAGTAGACGCTTACATGCGCACCATTTGGGTGCGCTGTAGCGGCAGAGCACCAAAATGGACGAGCGCCCTCAGTTGGCGCGACGCACGCGGACCCGGATGCGGATATCACGGTCGGCCTGCTGCATTTCGATGACCTCATGTCCATGCACGCGACACCACGCGGGAATGTCGTGCAACGCCCCGCGGTCGGTCGACACGATATCGAGCAACGCGCCCGCCGGGAGCGTTTTTATCCTGTCCTGAGTACGGATGACGGGCATTGGACAGATCAGGCCGCGTGCATCGAGCAGGGCGACTTCAGCTGTTGGGTCGGCGTCAGACATGCCAGCCGTCCGGTATCTGGTGCGGGGCAATCGGCGTGACGCTCAACTGTTCGACGACGCCATCGGGATGGTGCGCGGATACGTGCACGACAGCCGCATCGCGGCCCTGGCTGTAGCGCGCGGCGATCCGCGCAGCGAGTTCGATATCGGGAAACAACGGCAGCCCATCGATCAGCGTCAGCGGACCTTCGTGGCTGTCGATCCGCAGATACACGAACTGCTTGCGATAGCCTTCGAGGAAGTTGTTCTCGCCATCGTCCCTCGCCACGATCACCTTGAAATGATTGGCAGGGCGCAGATGGCGGCCGACCTTCAGCAGCATGATGTCGTCGAGGCTGTAGTCGCGTTTGCCGCGGGCGCGCCACAGATCGGCGAGCTTTGCCGAGTACTTCTCGTCGGTCAGAAAGCAGCAACCACCGGCCGGCTGAGCGAACTCTTCGAATCCGAACCGTGCCGCGAGTTCGATCTGCGGCTTGCGGTTGCGGCCGTGGAAGCCGTACAGGTGTTCGCGATTCACCCAACCTTCGCGTTCGGGCAGCGTCGGTGGGAGGTTCAGTGCCGTCAGCGGGCGCAGCAGGCGATCCTTCGCGCCGGATGCGCGCGCAATCAGCGGCATCGTGTCGCGCCGTTGCGACTTCGGGCGTTGCCCGACGACCTCGCCGGTGACGATGAAGTCGCAGCCGTTCTCTTCCATGAATCCCCAGGCACGGGCTTGATCGACCATGAAGATCTTGCAGTCGAGGCACGGATTCAGATTTGCGCCGTACCCGTGCTTCGGGTTCAGGACGACGTCTTTGTATTGCTCGGAGATGTCGATGATGTGCAGCTTGATGCCGAGTTGCTCGGCCGCCCACAGCGCGTTGTTACGCTTCGGCTTGTTATGTTCTTTGTTGCGGATCGCGTGAGTGTGCCCCTCGACGCAGAATCCTGTGAAGAAGTTCAGCCCTTCGACGTGAACGCCTTCATCTATTACGACTTTGGCTGCGAGCATCGAATCAAGGCCGCCTGAAATCAGCGCGACAGCTTTTCTGCGTTCAAGCATAATGCGCGCCCGTTTGGGCAGGTGCCCGTCAGTCAAGCCTCTTAGGGGCCGCGAAGTCTAGCACGAAGCCACAGCCCGCTCGTTTCGAAGCACACTAATACGATGAATGCACAAAAGCTGCGCAACGTTGCCATCGTTGCGCACGTAGACCATGGCAAGACCACGCT
>JANLUG010000458.1:0-10048 GCA_031363335.1 Gammaproteobacteria bacterium | reverse complement strand
AGTCTTCCGACAGCAGTACCCGGATGACGGAACGCTCCTTGTTCGGCGCGCGGCTCCAGAACACCGACACCGGGATGAGGCTGATGTCTGCCTTGCGGGTATCGCGGAAGTAGCGCTGCAGGCGCAGCAGGCGCTTCGAATACGTGCGCATCAGATTGCGCCGCAACAGGAAGCCGCTGGGACGATTCAGAAAGAAGAAGCGATGCCGTTCAGGAATGCCCTGATCGGTCAGCGCGGCGCGCGGCCGCGGCAGATTGTTGGCTTCCGCGACGATGTCGAGCATCACGAGATCGGTCAGCGAGCGATTGTTCAGAACGTAAACGACCCGCAGATGCGACGGCAGCGCGTCCATGCCAAGCGCGCTCGGTTTGGTCAACCACAGCAGCGTTCGTCGGACGAATGCGAAGGAGAGACTCTTCAGGCGGTCGAACATGCATCGGCCGAACGGGTGGGGCGGTTACTGTTTGCGGCCGTCGTAGATGGTGTCAAGAGGGGGCAGGGGTTCCGAATGCGTCTTCTGATCTTCGGAAGTGATGTTGATCTCCCAGACCTTCTCGTACTTGCGGTTCGTAACGTCGGTCACCTCTTCCGCGCTGTGCAGCACAGTGGGGCGAAGGAAAACGAGAAGGCTCTTCTTCGTGTGTTGCGTCTGAACGTTCTGAAACAGCTTGCCGAGCAGCGGAATGTCGCCGAGCAACGGCACCTTCTTCTTCGTGTCCTGGATGTCGTCTTCGATCAATCCCCCGAGCACGATCGTTTCTTTGTCCTCTGCGAGCACCGTGGTCTTGATCTCGCGCTTGTTCGTCACGACGTCCGAGAGCGTGTCGGTAGACACCGCCGCCAACGACGACAGCACCAGGTTCGAAACTTCCTGCTTCACATCCAGCCGCACCGCGGTGCCGTCGTGGATGTGCGGTGTCACGGTCAGCGTGATGCCGACGTCTTTGCGTTGAATCGTGGTGAACGGGTTGTCTGCGCCGTTAGCATTCGTCGTAAACGTACCGGTGCGGAACGGCACTTCCTGGCCGACGAGGATCTTCGCCTCTGCGTTGTCCAGCGTGAGGATGCTCGGTGTCGACAGCAGGTTCGCGTTGGTGCTCGTTGCGATCGCTTGCAGGACCGCGGCGAAGGAGAAGCCGTTCGCGCTCAATCGAGCAACCGCGATGCCGGGTGAAGTCAACGCAGTGGCTGCGGCGATGGGTACGATCGGGATCGGATTTCCGCTGGCATCGACCGTGCCGGACAGCGCTCTGATCAGCGCGGCGATCGACGGGCTCAACGCGGTGCTTATCAACGGCACCGAATCGCCACTGGCGTCGACGCCGGCGAAGTCGACGCCCCAGTTCAACGAGTTGTCCAACGAGATCTCGACGATGGCCGCTTCGATCAGCACCTGGGTGCGCCTCACGTCGAGGTTGTGGACGATCTCCATGATCTCGCTCATCTCGGTCGGGTCGGCCCGCACGATGACGGCGTTGATGGTTTCGTCGGCCTGAATGTTCAGCTTCGTCGGCGACCCGGAGCTTACGACGGATGCACCGGCAGCGCCCCCACCACCGCCGCTGCTTCCCGCCGCGGGGCCGCCGGCCACCAGCGCGCGCAGGATCTCGGCGACATTCTTCGCATCGGCATGCGACAGATAGATGACCTGTGTCGCGCCCGTTTCGCTGGCGGGCTGGTCGAGCTCGGTGATCAGTTTTTGAATTTCCGCGAGCGGCCGCGTCTTGCCTCGCAGGACCAGGCTGTTGTTGCGCTCGTTCGCGATGATCTGGATGCTCTGCGGCCCCTTCGCCGTGGACCCAAGCTGTTCCGGTGCGAGCTTCTGCAGCAGTTCGACGATGTTGCCGACCCACGCATCCTTCAATGGCACCACCACCACTCGCTCGTCGCCGGGCACGTCGATCTTTTCGATCAAACGCATCAGGCGGACGACGTTCTCGGCGTGGTCGCTGATGATCACGACATTGGGGTTCGTGATGGCCGCGATGTTGCCGTACTGCGGAATCATCGGTCGCAGCGTCTTGACCAGTTCGTTCGAATCGACGTACTGCGCCGCAATGACGCGCGTCACCAGCTCTTCGCCGGCGATGTCCTTCGCGTCGTCCATCGGGCTGCCGCTCTGCTTCGCAAGCGTCTGTTGCTGGACGCGAACGACCCCGCTCGTTTCGATGGCTGCGAAGCCGTGTACCCGCAATACGGACAGGAACAGCTCGTAGACGTCGTGCTCGTTCAGGCTGGCGTTCGATATGACGGTGACTTTGCCTTTGACGCGCGGATCGACGACGAAGGTCTTCCCGGTGATCGCCGCGATCTGCGAGACGAACTCGTTGATATCGGCGTTCTTGAGATTGATCTTCCAGGTCTGTTCCTGCGCCGCGGCGGGGCCTGCGACGATCAACATGACGGACATCAGCCACGCGCGCAGGAGTCCGCAAGCGCGCAGCAGTCCACATGATTGATACGATCGAGGTGACTGCATCAGGGTTTCTACTTCAATGAGGTGGTAACGAAGAAACGGCGAGTGCCGCGTTGCACTTCGAGTCGCGCCGATCCTTGGGCCACTATGTTATCAATCTCGGCCTGGTCGGACTGAATGTCACCGACCGGGCGTCCATTGACGGACAGTACCACGTCGCCTGCCTGCAGGCCGGTTTGGGCCAGATACGGAGAGCCGGCCAGGTTGTCGACGCGATAGCCTTGCGCGCCCGACGCGGCGACCGGGGCGACGCCGAGCGAGTTCAGCGTCCCGGATGGATCCTGCTGCAAGCGGTCCCGATAGCTCTGCACGACCGTGCTCAGAGCACCCGTTGATGCGTCCGTGGAGGGCGGCGCCTCCGCCGGCGCATCGTTGCTCTCGTAGCTCGCCTCCGGCGGTGATTCGTTGATCACCCCATCCCCGGAATCAGGGGGTGGCGACATTTCGTCGTGGTTGTTGGCCGTCAACATCGACGGCTCGTCGCTGAAGCGCAGCGTTTCGAACACCACGCCGCGGCGTAGCACAATCCGGTCCGCGTGGACCTCGGTCAGCGTGGCATTGCCCGGCATCTTTCCGCCGACGAGGAACAACTCACCGGGTTTGCCCTGTTCCGCGATGATCGCGGCCGATTCTTCGGAGATTTCCGCCTGAAAGACACCTTCGAGCGTGAGCCGCAAGCGGGTTTCCGGCGCGTCGTAGACAGCCGGCGCGGCGCCGTCGACATTGGCTTTTCCGAATAGATTGCGCGCAACGATGTCGGCGACGCTCAGCGTGGATTTGCCGGCGGCTTTTCCGGTAGTCGCCTTCGCGTCCGTCAGCGGCGCCGGCGCCGGACCGGAAATCAAGTACCAGCCCGCGGTCGCCAGCGAATAGGCGATGCCGATGATGATCAGGATCTTGGCGGGTTCGACGAGTCGCCCAGCGAATCGTTCGTTGAAGCCGTCGACGAGTCTGTTGGCGGAACTATGCACAGCAGAGGAACTCGTGGGTGGCCCGGATTCTAGAATAGATTCTCACCCACCTCCAGAACGACGGCGTGATCGGGCTCACCGCCAGGCCATGGTTCGCCCAGCATTTTTGTGAACTGCTTCGTGATTCCGACTGTTGCCATACCATCCTGAGCGACCTTCGCCAACATGAGGGGCATCTTATCGTCCACTTGATACACGGATATTTCCGGCTGGCCCGAAGATGAATCGATGAATCCCACCAGAGGGGGGAGCGCCACGCGATGGTCTCGACCGGACAACCGATAGCCGATTTCGCCGCCCGACCACTTCAGCTCTCCACGCACATCCGGGAGCCGCGCACCGTAAGCAGCGCTCAGATCGAGGTGTTCGACCGCGATGGTGCCCGGAATTCGGAGGTCGTATCGGGAGAACACATCGGAGAGCAGCGCTGTGTCGAGCGTCCCGTCGAGCGCGGCATGACCCGAGCGCAGCGAGGCAGTGGTGCGACCGGCGAGGTCGATGTGTTCACCGGTGATGCGCACGTCGAACCCGGCGTCGCCGCCCAACAATGCCATCGGCGCAAACGACCATTCGATGCGTCCGAGCTGTGTCCTCGCGATGCCGAGGTCGCCGTATCCGTGCCATAACGTGCCGGTTGGGCCGGCGAGCGTGACCTGCGGCACGTCGCGCAACGCCAGGCGCACCAGCGACGCCGGTGCAAATAGACCCAGGCACACTATAAAGGTGGCAATACCGATCAGCGCCAGCCTGCGCGTGCGCGACATCAGTTCGACAGCAGGCGGCGCAGGGCGCCGGCGTAGATATCGACCAAGCTAGCC
This sequence comes from Gammaproteobacteria bacterium, assembly GCA_031363335.1. Classification (GTDB taxonomy): domain Bacteria; phylum Pseudomonadota; class Gammaproteobacteria; order Pseudomonadales; family Azotimanducaceae; genus DATJGR01. The sequence continues at coordinate 5,783 of JANLUG010000458.1, read as the reverse complement.
AGGTCCGCCACCGCGACGCACTCGTCCACCGAGTGAATGGTCGCGTTGACCACGCCGACCTCGATCACTTCGCTGCCCGTCGGCGCGATGAAGCGGCCGTCGGAGGTGCCCCCTCCCGTCGACAGTTCCGGATCAGCGCCGGTCACCTCGCGAATGCTGGCGGCCACTGCATCGACGAGGCGCCCTCGCTTGGTCAAGAACGGCAGGCCGGACAACGTCCACGCGATGTCGGCGTCGAGGCCGTGTCGCGCGAACACATCTACGACGGCGGCTTGCAGGCGTTCGGGTGTCTGCTGCGTGTTGAAGCGAAAGTTGAACAGCAACTCCAGCTGGCCCGGGACGACGTTGGTGGCGCCGGTGCCCGCGTGCACGTTGGAAATCTGAAACGTGGTAGCGGGAAAGTAGTCGTTGCCTTCGTCCCAGCGCTGCGCGGCGAGTTCGGCCATCGCGGGCGCGGCAAGGTGGATCGGATTGCGGACCTTCTCGGGGTACGCGACGTGCCCCTGAATACCTCGGATGCGCGCGCGCCCGTTCAGTGAGCCGCGCCGACCGACGCGCACCATGTCGCCGACGCGATGGTTCGACGACGGTTCGCCGACGATGCAGTAGTCGATGTGCGTGCCATGACGCTTCAGATGCTCGATGACCTTCACGGTGCCGTCGACCGCGTCGGCTTCTTCGTCGCTCGTGATCAGCAACCCGATCGACCCGGCGGGATCCGGCGTTTCAGCCAGCAACCGCTCGATTGCGACCACCATCGCGGCCAATGCGCTCTTCATGTCGGCCGCGCCGCGGCCGAACAGATTTCCGTCGCGCACGGTCGGCGCGAACGGCGGCGACGTCCATTGCTCGAGCGGACCGGTCGGTACCACGTCGGTATGACCGGCAAACGCGACGAGCGGCGCCGCCGTGCCGCGGCGCGCCCAGAAGTTCGAAACGTTGCCGAACGGCAGCCGCGACACGGCGAAGCCGAGGCGCTCGAGGTGCTCGATCAGGATGTCCTGACAGCCGTCATCCGCAGGCGTGATCGAGGTGCATCGGATGAGCTGTTCGCTGAGTGTCAGAACGTCCATTTCAGTCCTGCGCGTCAATTGTGCGCGTGCAGCTGTTCGTTCAGTTGAATCGCCGCCCGATTGGTGCGGCATTCGACGGCACCGGTGCGGCTGTTGCGGATGAACAGCATGTCCGATGCGCCGGACAGCTCGCGGGCTTTTGCGGTGCGCACCTTGTTGCGGTCTTCGTCGATGATGTCGACGACGGTTCCCGACGTGATGTAGAGACCCGCTTCGATCGTGCAGCGGTCGCCGAGCGAGATCCCCGTGCCGGCATTCGCGCCGATCAGGCAATGCTTTCCGATGCTGACCTTGATGTTGCCGCCGCCCGACAGCGTTCCCATCGTGCTGGAACTGCCGCCGAGATCGGTGTGTTCACCGACGATCACGCCCTGCGAGATGCGACCTTCGACCATGTTCGGGCCGATGGCGCCGGCGTTGAAGTTGACAAAACCCTCGTGCATGACCGTAGTGCCCTCGCCGAGATACGCGCCGAGGCGGATACGCGCCGCGTCGGCGATGCGCACTCCGCTCGGAATCACGTAGTCGGTCATGCGCGGAAATTTGTCGAGCGAATGCACCGTCAACTGACGTCCTGCACGTCGGGCGGCGATCAGCGCCGCGTCGAATTCGGCTACGTCGAGGGCGCCGTCGCTGGTCCACGCGACATTCGGCAGCTGCGCGAAGATGCCGTCGAGATTCAACGTATTCGGCAACGCCAGGCGATGCGACAACAACTGCAGCTTGAAGTACGCCTCAGCGGTCGACTGGATCGGTGCGTCGTGCTCGAGTACGAGCCCGGTCAGCGGTTTGTCGAACTCGGCGAGCATGAGGCAGCCGCGCGCCGCGGGCGCATCACCCGCATTGGTCAGCGCGCGTCCGAGCGCCGCCGCATCGGCCGGCGAGACGCTGCTGACGCCTGCGTTCAGGCGCGCGCGAACGATGGCGGTGGTTGTTGCGGCCGGATCCTTACGAGGTGCCGGGAAGTACACCTCGAGCGTTTTACCCGCGCGATTGTGTGTCGCGTGGCCGATGCCGAATGCGAAGAGATCACTCATTGAAGGGTCCGGGTGCCCGTTTCGAGGGGCGGTAACCTAACACAAGCCGCGACCGCCACATTCATAACGAACGCGCGAAATGGACGATGCGCTCCGCTGCGTCTATGCACTCCGGCAGTTCGGCGACCATCGCCATGCGAATCCGGTTCAGACCCGGATCGACACCGTCGTGTGGACGCGACAAATAGCGCCCCGGAAGCACGGTGACGTTCTCCTCGACGAACAGCCGCCGCGTGAACGACTCGTCGTCGATGGGTGTACACGGCCAGTAATAGAAACCGCCCTCCGGCTGAGTTACGCCCAACACCGGTGCCAGCATCGGTGTGATGACCGAAAATTTTTCGCGGTACACGGCGCGATTGTCGACGACATGCGTTTCGTCGGCCCACGCGAGCTCACTCAAGTGCTGCACGTGCGCGGGCATCGCGCAGCCGTGGTACGTGCGGTAGAGAAAGAACCGGTCGAGAATCGCTGCATCGCCGGCGACGAAGCCTGATCGCAATCCAGGAAGGTTCGAACGCTTCGAGAGGCTGTGAAAGACGACGCAGCGCGAATAGTCGTCTCGGCCCATCGACGCGCATGCCTGCAGCAGTCCGACCGGCGGATTGCGCTCGTCCGGGTAGATCTCGGAATAGCACTCGTCGGATGCGATGACGAAGTCGTGGCGATCCGCGAGTTCGATCAGTTGCGTGAGTTGTTCGAGCGGCATCACCGCGCCCGTCGGATTTCCCGGCGAGCAGACGAACAGCAACTCGCAGTTCTGCCACACGTGCGTCGGCACGGACTCGAAATCCGCCAGGTATCCGGTGGACTCGTTGCACGGCGCATAGTATGGCGTGGTGCCCCGCAGCAGCACCGCCCCTTCGTAGATCTGGTAGAACGGATTCGGCAACACCGCACAGCTGCCGCTGCGACCGGACAATACGCATTGCGCAAACGAAAACAGCGCTTCGCGCGTGCCGCTCACAGGCAGGATGTGCCTGGCGGCGGTCAGCGAACCGGCTTTTAGGTCAAAACGCAAAGTCGCCCACGCACCGATTGCCGCGCGCAGCGAGTCGTTGCCGCGGGTCGCAGGATACGTTCCGAGTCCAGGCCTCACGAATGCCGCGTCGGTCGCCGCGTCGACGAGAAACTGTGCGGCTGCGTGTTTCGGCTCGCCGATCGACAGCGCGATGTGCGGCGCGTTGTTATGGCTGCTCAGTCCAGCCTTCAGCGCGTTCATACGTTCGAACGGGTACGGCAGCAACGAATCCAGATACGGGTTCATTCGCATCAGCTCGCGAGCGTCTCTTCGTTGACGTGTTGGTCGAGCCGCTCGCGGATTGTCCGCGTTACGGTCTCGATGCGTTCCGGGTCCGTGAGCGGCGCTGCGCCGGTGCCGCTGATGTAGAACACGTCTTCGACGCGTTCGCCGAGCGTGGTGATCTTCGCGCTGTGCACGTTGATGCCGAGTTCGACGAAGATGATGCCGAGACGCGCCAGCAGGCCGGGGCGATCCGACGCAACGACCCTGAGCACCGACCACTGCAACTCGGGGTCGTTCGTCAGATAAGCCTCGGTCGGCCTCTGGAACTGCTTCAGCCGTCGCGGAATGCGGCGTTTCGCCAGCTCCGGATAGTGCTCGAGATCGCTCAGTTGCGTGATCAGCGTGCGCTCGATGTGCCGGCAGCGCGCCGCGTTCTGACTGATCGAGTGTCCCGATTCGTCGAGCACGATGTAGCTGTTGAAGCACAGATTCCCGGCGGAGGTATGAATGCGCGCGTCGTGGATCGAAAGCCCCAGCTGGTCGATCGCGATGACGCTGGCTGCGAACAGACGCGACTGGTCGCGCGTGTACAGGAATATTTCGGTCGCGCCTTCTTCGCTGGTGTGACCGACGACGTCGCGAACGAGCACCAGCGGCCCGGCGGCGAGATCGTGTTTGGCGATGGCTTCGGTCAACGACACGATCTGGCCCACGGAATGCTGCATGAAGAACTCAGGATCGGGGTCGTCCCACAGCGCCAGCACGCGCGCCCGGTCGATGCCGCGCTCTTCGAGCTTCGCCAACGCTTCCGTCCGGTGGTGTTCGATGTAGGCAGCGCGATCGACGGGCAGGTTCAAGCCCCGGCGCAATGCCTTTCGGGTCTCCATGTACAGCTGGCGCATCAGCGTTGCCCGCCAGCCGTTCCACAGAGTCGGATTCGTCGCATTGATGTCGGCAACGGTCAATGTGTACAGGTAGTCGAGCCGCATCTCGGTGCGAACTTCGCTGGCGAATTCGTGAATCACGACGGGGTCGTTGATGTCCTTGCTCTGGGCCGTTGCCGACATCAGCAGATGCACTCTCACGAGCCACTCCACGAGTTCGGTATCTGCATCGTCGATGCGGTGGCGTCGGCAGAAGTTGATGACATCGACCGCGCCGAGCGTCGAGTGATCTCCGCCGCGTCCTTTGCCGATGTCGTGGAACAATCCTGCGATGTAGAGCAGCTCGATTTTCGGCAGATTCTTGATGCAGTGATAGGCGACCGGGAACGTTTCCTGGCTCGATCGATAGTGCAGGCGCCGCATGTTGCGGATCACCATCATCGTGTGTGCGTCGACGGTGTAGATGTGGAAGAGGTCGTGTTGCATCTGGCCGATGACGCGGCCGAATTCGGGAATGTACCGGCCGAGCACCCCGTAGCGACGCATGCGGGTGAGTTGCGAAACGAGTGTGTAGGGCGCGCGCAGCAGATCGATGAACAGCGCGGTCACTTCCGGGTCGTTCCGAAATTCGTCATCGATCAGATCGAGGTGGTTGCGCACCTGCCGGATCGTGGTCGCGCGCACGCCGGAAATATCGCGGCGGTTCGCCATGATGACGAACATCTCCATCAGCGCCGGTGGGTGCGCGCGAAAGACGTCGCCGCTGCGCGTCTCAATGTAGTTGTCGCGTATCTGAAAGCGCTCGTTGATCGGCTCGATTTCGGGTTCGTAGTGCGCTCGCAGGATCGCTTCGTCGAAGTGCTGCAGCAGGATGTCGTTTACTTCCCGCAGGCTGAGCACGTGACTGTAGTAGTCGTGCATGAACTGCTCGACGCCCAGTTGTGCGTCGCTGTCTTTGTAACCTAACCGATCGGCGAGGGTGCGCTGATAGTCGAACAGCAGCCGATCCTCCGAGCGACCGGCGACCAGATGCAGGCCGTATCGCACTCGCCAGAGAAAACGCTTGCCGTCGTTGAGCCACTGGCGTTCCTGCGCGGTCAGGAATCCGCGCGCAGTCAAATCATCCGCCGACGTATTGCCGAAGTGGCGCTTGATAATCCAGCCGACGGTTTGGATGTCGCGCAGGCCGCCGGGCGCAACCTTGATGTTCGGCTCGAGGTTGTAGTCCACGTCCTGATAGCGGTCGTGACGCTTGCGTTGCTCGTCGAATTTCGCGCTGAAGAAACGCGCGCTCGGCCAGATTTCATCGGTTGCGAAGAGCCGACCGACCTGGCGGTCGAGTGCTAGGGTGCCGGCCAGCAGACGACGCTCGAGAATCGACGTTGCGGTGGCGATGTCTTCCTTCGCTTCCTGGTGACACTGGTCGATCGTTCTGACGCTGTGGCCGATGTTCAGTTTCAGGTCCCTCAGGTTTTGCTCGAACGTCTCGATGCCGTCGCGATTTTCCGCCGGATCGCCGTCGTCGAGGATCAGCAGATGGATG
>JANLUG010000454.1:0-2807 GCA_031363335.1 Gammaproteobacteria bacterium | reverse complement strand
ATCGAAGAAATGAGCGGCGGTTGGCTCGACCTCGAAAGGGGTCGAGCGGCGGCAGGTCGGTGCGGCGGACACGCTCAAGCCATCCCTGGGCGCTCCGAACGGCGCCATCCATGGCGCCTCAGGGTCCGCGCACCGACCCGCAGCGGCTCGCCCCAGTCACCCGCGACTCCATTGGGGAGTCACATCGAGACGTCAACAACGGCTGTGATGTCCCAACAAGTCAAAAGCCGGTGCCAGGCACCGTCTGTTGACTTGTTCATCGGTTCACCCGCTACTGGCACGTCCCGTTACGGAACCCTGAGGCGCCATGGATGGCGCCGTTCGGAGCGCCCAGGGACGGCTCGAGCGTGTCCGGCGCTTCAAGCCTCCACCTCCACCGGCCACAGAAGCTCAACCCGGCAACTAAAGTTCCAGCCGGAGCGGCCGTTAGCGTCCCTAAGAGCCACAGGGAAGACGGCTATGGTGGGACAGATTCAAGCTGCGACGGACCTCAAGGCGCAGTGGCAAGCGCTGCTCGGCGCGACACCGGCAAAACAGTCCGCGTCTTCGACGCCCTGCGTGATCCGTCAGGCAACCGCGCCGACATCAAGCCAATCACAAGATGCGGCCTCGGGCACGCTGCTGCAGTTCGAGCGTGCACGCGTCAGTTATCAAGAGACCCGCACCGTCGAGCCCGGCCGCAGTTACTCGGTCAGCGCGACGCTCGCATACGAACGGATCGCGTTCTCGCAACTGTCGTCCGATGCATCCGGCGTGCCGCAGACTCCGGCGCCGCCGATCGGTTCGACCGATACGCCGGACGACGCCTCGAACACGCCCGTGTCCACAACGCCGCTGCATCACGTCGTCGTAAACGCGATGTCGCTGTCGTATCAGCGACTCTCGGTGCACGTCACCGCCGCGCCGCACGCTGCAGCCAAACCGGCAACGACAACGCCGGCCTTGGACACCGACACAGCACCTTCAACTTCCAGCGATCAACCCGCAATCGAGCAACTCGATAGCGCCGACTTCTCTGCGATGCGCGCGCGCACGGTCGAGCGCAGCCGCGAAACGTCGTTGACCCTGAAGCTGACGACGCAGGAGGGCGATCTCGTTGAGCTGGTGTTCCAGCAACTCGATCTGTCGAGCCGGACGCGCGTATCCGGCGTTACGGATTCGGGCGATCGGATTCGCGCAAGCGATACGACCGGCAGCAGTCAGCGTTATGTGAACATGCAGATCACCGGCGATTTGTCCGATGCGGAGAAATCCGCGATCGACGCCGTTCTGCAGAAAGTCGTCGAAGTTGCGAACCAGTTTTTCCACGGCGACATGCAAGCCGCCATTGCGCGACTCTCGGATGCGCAGATCGATACGGATCAACTGGCGGAGTTCTCGCTGAAGATGTCGATGAGCCGCAGCCGCGAGATGAACAAGCTCGTCTCAGGCGACGACGGCCAATTGCAGCAGTTCGCCCATCATGACTCCGGTGTCAGCCAGACCCTCGAGTTCCTCGCCGATCAGCAACACCAGCTCATAGCAGCTGCGATGACCCGCTTCGACGACCGCAGCGCGGTCACGCTCGTGAAGCAATTGTTGCCGGTGATGATCGCGCCGCCGAGTGCGCCCGACGAAGCAGCGTCGGCCGATGCCGACGGGAGTGCAGTTACTGCCTGAGGCTAACGCGCGCCGCGATCGAGCGCGCTGCGAACCAGCGCGTCCATCAGCGCGTCGAATGTGAGGCCAATGGCGCGCGCGCCGTCCGGGTAGAGGCTCGTAGGTGTCATGCCCGGCAGCGTATTGACCTCTAGAAGCACGATGTCTTCTGCGTCTGTGACGATGAAATCGGCGCGCGAAAGATCGGCGCAGCCAAGCACTTTGTGCGCGGCCATGGCGATCTCCTGCAAACGGTTTTGACAGGGTGCGCTCACCGGGGCGGGAATGACGTGTTCGCTCTGACCGACCGTGTAGCGATGTTCGAAGTCGTACCAGGTGCCGCTCGGCGTGCGCACTTCGATCGTTGGGAACGCGCGAGTGTCGGTGCCGTGTAGATCGAGCACGCCGACAGTAACCTCCATGCCGAGTACGAACGGTTCGACCAGCACGCCGTCACCCAGCGCGAATGCCGTTTCGAACGGTTTTGTCAGATCGCCGCCGTTCATCACCGGCGTTACGCCGATCGCGGAGCCCTGCCGTAACGGTTTTACGACGACGCGGTCGCCGAATGCCGCCAGCGTCTCTCGGCACGCCGCCGCGATCGCGGTGCCGGCGGGGAACACCCGGTCCGGGCACATCGGCAACCCGACGCGCTGAAAGATCGCCTTCGCGAGGCTCTTGTCCATCGCACAGGCGCTCGCATGCACGCCGCTGCCGACATATGGCAAGCCGAGAATCTCGAGATAGCCTTGAACGGTGCCGTCCTCGCCCGGTGGCCCGTGCAGCACGGGAAATACCACGTCGGCGCGGAACTCCAGCAGCGATCTCGTCAACGTTCCGTCGAGTTCGAACTGCTGAACGTGTTGATAAGACGCCTTGAGCGCCTTCGTCACTTCGCGGGCAGACGAGCGCGACACCGCGGCCTCGTTAGACCTGCCGCCCGCAATGACGGCAACGCGGGCGTTGTTCATCTGGTTCTCTTCTGCATATGTGACCCCAGAAACTCGATCTCGAGCGGCGGTAGCGTATCGGCGGGTTCGAATCCGAAGATGCGCGCGAAGAACAGATACTCGCCTTCGAGCGCGCGTCTGATGTTCGCCGCCTGGCGAAAACCGTGTTGTTCGCCGGCAAAGGTGACATAGGCGACCGGGAGTTGCCGCCGGCGCACT
>JANLUG010000440.1:0-1751 GCA_031363335.1 Gammaproteobacteria bacterium | reverse complement strand
GGGTTATGAAGAGGCTCTCACGCATTGTCAACGCCGGTTGAATCTTGACCCCTTTTGCTCCTGAAACGCCGAAGTAAAATTGACCCCCCCCCTCGATTGAGCGCTGGCTGACCTTTGGTCAGTCAGCCAGCGCGCTCTTGCTCTGCTTGCCTTTTCTCATCCCGGCTCGGCGTTTGTCTTTGAGACGGTAACTGTCACCGCGGATGCTGACGATGTGGCCGTGATGCAGCAGCCGATCGAGCAGTGCTGCGGTCAAGGTCGCATCGTCGGCTAATGCGGTCGCCCAATCGGAGAACGCCAGGTTCGAGGTGATGATGATCGAGCCTCGCTCGTAGCGCTTGGCGATCACCTGGAACAACAGGTTGGCTTCTGCACGGCCGAACGGCAGATAACCGAGTTCGTCGATCACCAGCAGTCGCGGACCCAGAATCGCCCGATTGAAGTACGGCTTCAGCTGATCGTTACGATGCGCAGCCGACAGCTGCAACATCAGATCGGCCGCGGTGATGAAGCGCGTCTTGATACGTGCCATGACCGCTCGGTACGCGAGCGCCGATGCCAGGTGCGTCTTGCCGACCCCGCTCGGGCCGAGCAGCACGACGTTCTCGGCACGCTCGATAAACGACAGACTCGCCAGCTCCTGGATCTGTGTCCTCGGAGCGCCACTGGCAAAGTTGAAGTCGTAATCTTCCAACGTCTTGATCGCCGGCAACGTGGCGAACTTGAGCAGCGTCTGCCGGGACCGCTCATGACGCGCATCGCACTCGACCTTCAGCAGTCGCTCGAGAAAGTCGCTGAAGGTGGCCTTTGCATCGGCCGAGGCTTGCGCGATGGCGCCGTACTCACTGGCGACGCGGTCGAGCTGCAACCCGTCACACATTGCAGCGATGCGCTCGTCTTGCAGCTTCATCGTTGCACCACCAAAGCATCGTAGCTCGACAGCGGATGCTGCAACGACTCGATCGGGATCGGCACCGCACGCGACAACGCGTTGAAGTTCACATGGTTCACGACCGTGCCCTCATAGGGCTGCAGGAACTCTTGTTCGATCTGCAGTCGATCGCACGGCCGCTCGTTGAGTTCGCCATGCATGCGCCGGTTGGCGACCTCACGCAACCAGCGGCTGACTTCGAGGTTGGCGGTCTCACGATCGACGAGCAGACCCGACGCGTTGAAGCGCGCCTTCAGTGGGATCCAGAAGCTGTAGCGCAGATAACGGTTGAAGCGTTCGACCTTGCCCTTGGTCTTCGCCCGATACGGTCGGCACAAACGGATCGCGAAGCCACAGTCCCTGGCGAGCTCCAACAACTGCGGATGGAAACGATGCAGGCCGTCGCCGTAGACATCGCGATCCAACACGACCGTCTTCATGTTGTCGAACAGCACGTGTTCGGGAACCCCACCAAAAGTCTCGAACGACCGGCGCAAGCACGACAACACCGTCGCGATCTTCTCGTCGGTAACAAAATGCACGAACGTGGCGCGGCTGTAGCCGAGTGTCGCCACAAACGCCGACAGTCGATCCCGGCCGCGGCGGATCGACATGAAGTCCACTTGCATCTGCTTGCCCGGCGGCGTCTCGAATCGAACCAGCGGCTCAACGACCGGCTGCGGCTTGTGATCGTTGACGAACATCTTCAGCTGCGTGAGTCCGCCCTGATAACCGAGCTCACGCACTTCTCGCAGCAACACCACCGCCGGAATCCAATCGGGCATCGCCGCCGCGACCCGCTCCAGCAGATACGCCCGGT
>JANLUG010000435.1:0-3505 GCA_031363335.1 Gammaproteobacteria bacterium | reverse complement strand
CGTGGCACGCGCGTCAGTGAACGCGAGCGCAGGCACGTGGCAGTTCGCGCAGCTGAATGCACCGGTAGTTGAAAGCCGGCCGTCGGCGAACAACCGTTCGCCGAGCGCGACTTTCGCGGAACTCATCGGATTGTCCGCCGGTACAGGCGGCGCCCGCAGACCGGTCGGCAATGCCCATTGATACTCGTCGGCTGCGACGACTGCAGAGAAATACAGCGTGCACCCGACGAGCAGCGCCCGAATTAAGGCGCCCGAACCGACGCGTGGCAGATCAATTCCAGGCGCGGACGTTGTTCGTCGACAGCGACACCGTGTTCACGGCGACCGCTTTGCGCTCGATGATCCAATCGCTGAATGCCTTCGCATCCGCCGACATGCCTTCCTGATGCGTGTTCAGCCACGCCTCCATCGCGCGCATCAACGCGGCCGCCTGATCCTGGTCGGCGCGCACGAGCGCGAGATAAGCGTCCTGTACCTGCTTGAACTGCGCCAGCGCAAGATACGCTTCGCCGCGATATTCAATCGCCGGCGCGAAGTCCGGCTTCACGACGAGCGCCGTGTTGTAGGCCTTCACCGCGTCGTCGTAGCTGCCGGTTTTGCGGAACGCGAAGCCCAGCTCGTTCATCGCCTGATACGCGCGGTTGTCGTAACCGATCGCCTTGCGGTAGTCGTCGATCGCGTCCTCGTACTGGTCCTTCGCCTTGGCGAGTTGTTTCTCGCGGTCTTTGTCGTCCTTTGCCGCGGCGGCCTTGTCTTCGTATTCCTGCGCGCGCTGCTTGTGTTTGAGCCCCGCGTTGTAGCTCCTAACGGCCATCTGCTGGGGCGTCATGCGTGGCGCGGACGTCATGCCGCCGGTATCCCCGCCGCCGCCCGACATCGGCCCGCTGCCGGCACCGTATGCAAGTGGCACCGCCAGAATCGTAGCGCCGAGAATCGTTACTAACGTCTTAACCAGATCGCTCATGTGAATGCTCCTCTTCGTCCTGCTCACCCTTCGCTATCCAGCGCCGCGGCCGACAACACCGGCCGATACGTCGGAAACGCTCGTTCCGTCCGCATCAGATCGTGCAGCGCACCCATGGTTCCGAATTCCGCCAGCGTTTCGAGCTGACGGCGCGTCACCGACATCAAGCCAAAATCGCCCTGGTCGTTGCGCGTCAGCGCATCGGCCGGGCTGATCCACAACGAGTCTACCGTTTCGTATTCATCGTGCCGTCCGTGCTGCTTCGCCGGCGCCTCCGCAATGAAGAAGCGCGTATCAAAACGACGCGGCCGACCTTCCGGCGTGATCCACCGATTCAGAAAGTGCATCCGGTCTATGGCCAGGATCAGGCCTTCCCGGGTGCAGATCTCGTTCAAGGCAAGCTCACCGCGATGAAGCGCGTGACGATACTCATCGAAGCGTTGTCGCAGGTCATCATCGTGCAGCTCGAGCAACGTGCCGTCGCGATCGTACGCAAGCAGCACACCCGCTTCTTCGAAGCTCTCGCGGATGCCGGCGATCCAGAAGCCTCGCCATTCGGCGCCGAGCGCGTGCTGTTGCGGCACTTGCGCGTCGTCAGGTCCGCGTCGCAGCGAGTCATAAACATGTAGATGGTCGTCGCCGTCGACGCGGCCGCCCGGAAATACATACATGCCGCCGGCGAATGCGGCTTGCGCGGTGCGACGCAGCATCAGAATTTCGAAGCCGGGATCGGTGTCGCGCGCGAGGATCACGCTCGCTGCGGGTCGGATCGGCTGTATGGGGCTCGGCGGCATTCAGTGGGTACTGCGTTGACATCAAACGTCGCCGCAGAGTAGCCCGCAGCCCTGGATCAGGGAAGTGCGCGACTCGTTGCGGACGCCGAGTACAACGGTGGCGCCCGACCGACGAACCCGCATAAGATTGCGGCTCCAAACCAAAACAATCAGGGGAGACGGTTTTGGCGAAACAACCGAACAACAAAGTCCTGCTCGATATTCACCGCCGCATGGTGCGCATCCGCATCTTCGAGGAAGAAGCGGGAAAGCTGATGGAAGCCGGCAAAATTCCCGGCGCGTTGCACCTTTACGTAGGGCAGGAAGCTGTCGCGGCGGGTGTCATGGTGCATCTGACGAGCGACGATCAAATCACCAGCACGCACCGCGGCCACGGCCACCTGATCGCGAAAGGGGGCGAATTCGATCGGATGTTCGCCGAGCTGTACGGGCGCGCGACCGGCTATTGCAAAGGCAAAGGCGGCAGCATGCACATCTGCAACATGGAACTCGGCATGCTCGGCGCGAACGGCATCGTCGGCGGCGGTCCGCCGATCGCTATCGGCGCGGCGTTCTCGCAGAAGTTCAAGAAGACGAAAAACGTCGCGGTCGCGTTCTTCGGCGACGGCGCGTCGAACGAAGGCTCGTTCCACGAAGCCGCCAACATGGCCGCACTGTACAAACTGCCGGCGATCCTCGTATGTGAAAACAACGGTTACGGCGAATTCACGCCGCAGGCGAGCCATCAGGCGATCGTCGACGTGGCCGATCGCGCCGCGGGTTACGGCATGCCCGGTGTCGTCGTAGACGGCATGGATGCCATCGCCGTGTACGAAGCAGCCGGCGAAGCCATCGAACGAGCGCGTAAAGGCGCGGGGCCGACGCTGCTCGAGTGCAAGACGTACCGCTTCTACGATCACGTCGGTATACGCGGCATGGGTCTGACGTATCGCACCGACGAGGAAGTGCGGCAATGGATGTTGCGCGACCCGATCACGTTGTTCGAGGCGCGGCTCGCCGAACAAGGCGTTCTGTCGGAGAAGAAGGCGGCCGCCGTGCACGACGAAGTGCAGCAGCAGGTGAAAGACGGCATCAAATTTGCCGAAGACAGTCCGTTCCCCGATGCAGCGAGCCTGCTCGACGACGTTTACGCCACTTAGATCGCAAGGAATCGCTATGGGACAAGCACAAACAAAAACAAACACCGGCGCGCGCAAGCTGCCGTACGTCAGCGCGATTACCGAAGGCGTGCGTGAAGTGCTGCTCGAGCAGCCCACCGCCTTCGTCGCCGGCGAAGATGTCGGTCAGGCGGGCAGCGTCTACGGTTACTACCGCGGCCTGTTCAAGGAATTCGGCGGCGACCGCATCATCGACACCCCGATTTCCGAAAAAGGCATCATCGGTCTCGGCGTCGGCGCGGCCGCGACGGGTCTGCGGCCGATCATCGACATCATGTGCATGGACTTCCTCGGCGAGTGCATGGACGAGGTCGCCAATCAAATGGCGAAGATGCGCTTCATGTTCGGCGGCAGTGCGACGTTGCCAATCACCGTGCTGACGATGTCCGGCGCCGGCGCGAGTCTCGCCGCGCAGCATTCGCAGAGCCTCGAAGCCTGGATCGCGCACTTGCCTGGCCTGAAGGTCGTGATGCCGGCAACGCCGTACGACGTCAAGGGCTGCATCATCGCGGCCGCCCGCGACGACAATCCTGTATTCGTCGTGATGAACAAGATGTCGCTCGGCCTGAAAGGCGACGTACCGGAAGGCG
>JANLUG010000425.1:0-1285 GCA_031363335.1 Gammaproteobacteria bacterium | reverse complement strand
CGGCCGCGCGCTTCGCACGCCGCCTTCAATCGCTCCATGTTGCCGGAGCCGAGACCGCCGATCGGCATCCAGCCGTCTGCGTATTCGGCAATGCGGTCGAACACCCACTTCGAGTTCGCGCCGATCCAGATCGGCGGGCCGCCGCGCTGCACCGGTTTCGGATACGACCAGATCGGATCGAAATCGACGAACTTGCCGTGAAACTCCGCCTCGTCCTGCGTCCAGATCGCCTTCATCGCGAGGATTTTCTCGCGCACGAGTCCCCAGCGATTCGTATAGTCGGCGCCGTGATTCGACATCTCTTCGCGGTTCCAGCCTGCGCCGATTCCGAGTACGAAGCGGCCATTCGACAGGCTGTCGACCGTCGCGATTTCTTTCGCGAGCGTGATCGGATCGCGCTGGATCACCAGACAGATGCCGGTACCGAGGCGAATACGTTTTGTCACCGCGGCGCACGCGCCGAATGCGACGAACGGATCGTGCGTGTGCGAGTACTGCTTCGGTAGCTCGCCGCCGCCCGGGAACGGCGTCTTTCGACTCGTCGGTATGTGCGTATGTTCGGGGAAGAACAACGAGTCGAAGCCGCGCTCTTCGACGGCGCGGGCGAGTTCGACCGGCTGGATCGAATAGTCCGTCGGAAACATCGTGATACCGAAGTGTGCCCTTTCGTTCGAAAATGCCATTCGAGAGCCCCTGGATTTCTTTCAGTCCATACTACGCTGCCATCGATAGGCGCATCCGTGCAACTCAATCCCACGCAGCTGTCCCATCTGCTCGACGTCTGGCCGATCGCCCGACTCGCGAGCCTCGGTTCAGGGCGCCAGCCGCATCTTGTTCCCATCGTCTTCGTCGCGCTCGACGGTGCGATCTATTCTCCGATCGACGGCAAGCCGAAGCGAGGCGCCACGCTCCAACGGATCCACAATGTCGCCGCCGAACCCTCGGTAAGCCTCTTGCTCGACAGATACGACGATGACTGGGACCTGCTGTGGTGGGTCCGCATCGACGCCAACGCCGAGGTCGTTTCTGGCAGCGAACTGACACCGCCGGCACTGCAACGGATCGAGGACGCGTTGCGACTCAAGTATCCGCAGTACCGGACGGTCGCGCCGTTCAGTGGTGTGCCGACGTTGCTGCGCCTGACGCCGACCGGTCACAACGCCTGGTCAGCGCGGCCTGTTGTGTGGGAGGCGTTGCGGTGAAATGCGTGCGACTTCGATCGGGGTCGAGCGGTTCAACTTCGGATGGGGTCGAGCGGCGGCGGCTCGGTGTGCCGGACACGCTC
>JANLUG010000410.1:0-1309 GCA_031363335.1 Gammaproteobacteria bacterium | reverse complement strand
GTCGCGGATGTACGAGCTGCTGCAGGTGCGCTCGATCAACGTGCTCAAGGTATTTCGCGAGCGATCGGTCGCCGAGCAGTGGATTCGCGAAAGCGCCGGCGAGAGTTGACGCGCGTATTAGTGAATAGCGCGCAGGAACTCGATCAATAGTTCGTTCGTGCGCGGCGCCGCTTCCTGCTGAATCCAGTGCCCCGCGCCTTCGATGATCTCGCTCTTGAACAACATCGGCAGCGTTTCGGGGAACCGTTGGATCGCAGGCGCGCCCCAGATGGTCGGGCCGTCGCGCGAACCACCGACGAACAGCGATGGAATCGTGATCGGTTGATTCGCGAAGCCGGCCAGGTCTTCCCAATCTCTGTCAACGTTGCGATACCGCGACAACGGGCCGAAAAAACCCGAGTACTCGAACTCGCGCGTATAAACGTCGAGATCGGCTTCGGACAGCCAGTGCGGCATCTTTTCGGGATACAGGAACTTGTCGCGCAGCTTGGTGCCGCGCGGCACCAGCGAGATGTTGGGGCCATTACGAACATCGCCCGAGGCGCACCAGTAGAAGCCGAGCAGCCACTGTCGCACGTCTTCTTCGATTTCCGTCTCTGCCCGGCCCGGCTGCTGGAAATACTCGACGTAGAACTCATTCTCCTCACCCGCCATTGCGCGCATGCGCTGAGTCGGGCGCGGGCCGGTCGGCGCCGCCGGAGGTGCATACGGCACCGAAAGACCGGCCACGCCGCGGAACAGATCAGGGCGCAGCAGCGCGCTCATCCACGCAATCGGCGCGCCCCAATCGTGGCCGATGATCGTCACCGGTTGGCTGCCCAGCGCGGCAACCAGGCCGACGACATCGCCGACCTTCTTCAGCATCCGGTAGTCCGGCACGGTGGTCGGCTTCGACGAGCGACCGTAACCGCGCACATCGAGCGCAATGGCGTGATAGCCGGCCTGCGCCAGCGCGGGCAACTGATAGCGCCACGAATACCAGGATTCGGGGAAGCCGTGAATCAGCAGCACCGTGGGTCCGCTGCCTGCTTCGGCGATATGCAAGCGGATGCCGTTACTCGCAACGATGCGATGGGTGACGTCGTTCATTTGTGCAACTCCAGCTCCGAAACTCAAGCGGCGATCAGGTACAGACCGTGCCGCTGCGCGCCTTCGTGTAGTTGTTGTCGCGATACGCGATCTCGCCGTTTACCACCACCGTATCCACTCCGACACTGTTGCGAACGTAGCGCATGCCTTGCCCCGGCATGTCGAATACCGCGTGCTCGTCGCCGCGGTCGATGCGATCGGCATCGAATACGACGACGTC
>JANLUG010000355.1:0-3155 GCA_031363335.1 Gammaproteobacteria bacterium | reverse complement strand
GACAGGCCGATCATGATGCCGCACAGCACGAACGTAGCGACTATATATGAGGCAATTGACCAGAATTCGGGTGACGTCGTCATCTGCGTCCCCTCTCCTTATTTGTTGGAGCTAGACACCGGTGACGCTTGGGAGCCGTTCCCCGTTACGGAACGGACCACTGCAACGCACCCGTGCGGAGCGCATTGTACAGAGTTGAACGGCGGAGCGGCATTGGTCTAGAGCACCAATGCCGGATTGGAATTGGGATCAGAAGAAGGAGCGACGACCGAGACGTGATTCCCACAACGTAGCGCGGCGACGACGCATCCGGTCGTGCAGTTGTGCCCGGCGCGTGCGCAGCCATTGGTCGGGCGACATCGGGTCGACCGACTTGCCGCGGCGCTTCTCTTCGGCGTCGCGGAACTTGCAGAAATCCTGATACGCCTCGATGTCGTGGCGCAGTTCCTGGCAGGCCAGATCGATCACGACCGCGTCGTCGAGAAACCCGAAGCCGGGTACGTTATCGGGAATGATGTCGTCGGGATCGGCAAAGTAGGCGAGGGCGTTCGTAATACGAGCCCGGTCTCCCCCGGATAACTCCCAGACCTTGTCTTCGAGCATCTGCACCAGCAGAGCCAACTTATCCAACCGTTCGCGAATGAAGTCGGCGACCTCGACCTTGCTAGCGTCTTTGAGCGATTCGCGGGCCGCGCGAATGATGTCGGCTTCGCCCAGCGACGTGGCGTTCGCTTTCGCCTTGTTCACGACGTCGCCCAGATGGGTGAGGTCGCGGTCGGTCAGCTGGAATGTAATCGTAAGTGGCATGAGCTCCCCTGGGCGAAAAGGCCTTGGCTTTCTAGGACGACGTATCGGCGTCGATATGCTTGATCCAGGCTTGTGCCTGCGTCCTCTGCTTATCGTGCGTCGCCGCCTTTTCGAACCAGTTGCGGGCCTCTTTCGGTTGTTTGTTGCTGTAGAGCGCGATGCCCATCAACAGCTGTGTATTGCCGGTGTCCTTCAGGCCGCCTTTCGAGAGCGCCTTCTGCAGCGCATCCGAAGCGCCGGACCAGTCTTGTCGCTGCAGTTGAACTTCGGCGAGGCGAACGAACGTGTCGCCGTTTTCGTGCATTTCGCCGGCCTTCTGCAGCGGGGCGACAGCCTTCTTATAGTCACGCGCTTCGATCCACGAGAAGGCGAGCCGCTCATACGCTTTCTCGTCGGGCTTTATCGAACCTTTGGCGATGAACTTGTCGAGGTTCGTTGCGGCCCGATAGGGGATGCCGACGAAGGCTTCCAGATCGGTCAGCGGACGCAGATCGGAGTCGGTCGTCAGCAAGCCGGCCATATTGGCGACTTCGAGCACGGCCAAGGAGTCGTCGTAGCGCTCCAGTTGACGGTTCACCGCGGACAGCTGCACCCAATAGTTTTTCTTCGATGGATCCGCGATCACCAGCCGCTTGAGCAACGGGATCGCTTCCTGGTACTGCTCCTTCTCGATGCGCAGTGCGAGCAACAGTTGAATCCAGCTCTCTCGCGGGGCTTCGGACAGATCCACCGCTTTCTGCGCGGGCGTCAGCGCCTGCTCGGGTTTTTTCAGCTGGTAGTACGCGACCGCGAGCAGATAGTAGGCGGTCGAGTTCGGATTGACCGCCGTCGCGAACCACTCGTTCAGGGCATTGATGCCGTCCTGCCATTTCTCCTGGGCGATGAACATCTGCGCGATCTGATAGCGTGCCTCTTGCTGCTCTTCGTCGTTCATTCCGCCGGATGCGATGGCGGCCTGCATGTTCTTCCGCACACCATCGTAGTCATTCTGGGCGCCGGCGACCGACGCCAAAATCTGATAAACCCGACTCTGTTCGTACGGGCTCAGCTTCTCCATGTTCATCTTCGACAGAAGCGCCTTGGCTTCGTCGTACTTCTGCGCGTTGAGCGCCTCGATGGCTTCGTTGAGCTTCTTGCCGGTGCTGACGTCGATGGGCGGCGCTTCGCGTTTGCCGCCTTTTTCTTCCGCGGCGTACACGGCGTCGGGCAGGGCGGCCAAGCCGATCGCTCCGAGTGCCACCAATCCGACTGCGATTGCTATAGAGGCGCGCAACGTCACTTCTCCAACTTGAAGGTCAAGACGACCATGACGCCGCGGCGTTCCATCGCGCGTCCGTCGACCACTTTCGGGTTGTATTTCCATCGGCCGATGGCTTCCAGCGCGGCGCGCTCGAAGAGTCCTTTCGGGTCAGCGTCCACGACCTTCTGGTCCGACACTGTGCCGGCGGGAGTAATCGTGAACTGCACCTGCACCCAACCTTCGATGCCGCGTTCGCGCGCCCGGTTCGGGTATTCAGGGTTGATTCGCACCAGCGGGATGACGTCGCGGTCGGAGCCCACCGAGATGCCGTGACCGAGGTTCGACGTATCGAACGACACACTCATGGAGCTGACGCCGCCATTGTCGATACCGTTCGTCTGGCTCGAAATCTGTGGAATCTCGGGCATCTTCTCGGGCTTCGGCTGCACGACTTTCTCGCGCTTGGTCTCGGTTTCGGTGTCGTGCTTCAGTGCCGTGAAATCGATCTTTACGGCCGGCTTGAGATCGCCGAACCCGCCGTGTCCGCTGACCGCGATCCACAGTGCCCAGAACAGGCATGTCGCAAATGTAAACCCGAGCACGAAGGCGACGGGAAGTCGTATCGCATAGTTCATCGTGGGCCCCTCTCTCAGGGATTCAGTTGCGCTGAGATCGCAATGTCTTTGATGCCGGCCTTGCGCGCCTCGTCCATCACCTTCGCAACCTGACCCGCAGGCGCGAGTTTGTCGGCGATGATCACGATCGTGTCGTCGGGCCGTTCGATGTGCAGCTTCTCGATCGCCGGACGCAGTTCGCGCAGATCGAGCTGTTTGCGGTCCATCCAGACCGCACCGTCAGGCTTGACGGCGATCAGCAGGTTGCCGGATTCGCGGTGCTCGGCGGTGTCTGCAAACGGTTTGTCGATGATGGCGCCAGTCTGCTTCACGAATGACGTCGTGATGATGAAGAAGATCAGCAGGTTCAGTACGAAATCGAGCATCGGCGCGAGGTCGATGCCGTGGTCTTCCTGGTCGGGCGCGTGACTGCGAATTGCCACTTTGAATTACTCTCCGGTTGCAAAGGTCACGTTATAGACACCGGCCAGGTG
>JANLUG010000351.1:0-3505 GCA_031363335.1 Gammaproteobacteria bacterium | reverse complement strand
GCGAAGCACGCGCGTTCGGTCGCGTTGATATCGAGAAACGGCAAGCCGCTAGAGGAACTTTGCCATCGTCTCGCGCACTTTCCTGCGAAGCTCAGGGCGTTCCCTTGCGACGCGACGCATGAACGAGAGCTACGACCGGTTGTCGACGAAATCGTGCGGGTCTTCGGAATTCCGGACCTCGTCGTCTACGCGGTCCAGAACTCGTGTCCCGGAAGTGTCCTGGCCACCGAAGTTGCGGCGTTCGAGGAGTCGTGGCGAAACACTTGTCTTGGCGCGTTCATTGTAGGCAGAGAATTGCGCGACGCATGCAGGCGCGTGGCACCGGCACCATTGTGTTCGCTGGGTCTACGTCCGGAGTACTAGCGAGGGCAGGTCACCTCAACCTGGCCGTTGGGAAGCACGGACTTCGAGCCCTGTCCCACGTCATGGCAAGAGAGTTGGGTCCGCAGGGCATCCATGTTGTTCACCTCGTCGTTGATGCGGACATTGATGACGGCACGCCTTCGCGAGAAACGCAGATGTCTCCGATACATCTGGCCGAGACGATACTTGCGATTCATGCGCAGCCGGCAAGCTGCTGGACTTCCGAGTTGGACGTTCGTCCGTCGAGCGAACGTTTCTGGGAGCACTGCTAGCCGTCAAGCAAGACGCTGAGCTTCATTGGGGTGGAACGCGTTCTTCGAGATCCTTCTGCGCCTTCGCCTGAGACCGTGCGGTTTCGGTGCTGACCTTGTCTTTGCAGATCTTCTCTTCTTGCCAGACCAACCCTTCACATTTCTTCATCGCCGCCTGGTGCTCACTGCCGGCTTCATTCACCTGTCCCGGCGATGTAGTCGGCTCGTCGGCGCTGCTTGCGAAGCTCGTGAGCGCGGTCGCCTAGTCGACCTGCTGCGCAGTCAGGAACATCGATTTCTCCAGCGCGACGAAAAAGTCCTGATAGAGCTTCGGCTCCTCGACGGCTTGTTCCTTGTATTGCACGCTCGCGCGAACGAGCATTTGTGTTTCGCCCCTCGGTCGCACCGTTACCGTTATCCGCATCGCATAGCCTGAGAGCTTGGTTGCGCTGATCGTCCCAAGCGTTGAGTCCGCCTTGTCGACGACGAACCCCAGATCCTGCAGCGTTGAAATAACGGAACGTAGCGTTTTTTCCTTGTCGACCGTGTCGAACGCGCGCGATTGAAAGCTCCTCAATGCGACCGCGCTACCGCCCGTACTCAGGACGGCCTGGTTAGAGACCCCAGTACAGCCCGCGAGTGCAATCAGCATCGCGATTGCTACATAAGTAACCGGCACGCAACGAGACGTCGTCATATTTGGTTCGCCACGAGGAAGAGGCTCTTCGAGAGCCGATCGAAGAACTCCTGATAGATCTGCGCGTCGTCGATTCCTTCGACTGTTTTGACCTGGCCGTAGGTGTCCCAGATGGTCCGCTGGAATGTGACGCGAACAAGAAAAGCGCGGGCATCTTGCGGCGTGAGATCGCTGTTAGCGGGTCGCGCCACGAGCGATACTCGAATCTTCTGCACGTTATCGACACCCTCGTTTACCCCAAGCATCGATACTGCCCAGGCACCGAGCGCCTGCGAGGCGGACCAGGCAGATCTGTCCTTCGAAGCGACGATGACGCCAAGTTTTGTCTCGCTCTCGTCGATGGTGAATCCGAGGTCCTGCAGCACACCGGCGGACGCCGCGAGAATTTTCTGGTCGTCGGTGCCGTCGAACCGGCGCGTCTGCAACTGTCGGTGTTCGATCGATTGCGGCGACATCTTCAGCGCGTCCAGCGGAACTGTGTCGCAACCGGATACGAGCAGGACGCTTGCGCATCCGAGAAGCCACAGCTGCAGATCGGGACGCATCGTTGACATGTCAGTGGGGTCGTGGGTTCGGGGGCGGGTATCAGAACTGCGACGTGTGGTAGGCGAAGTCTCTGACTTTCTTGTCCGCATCGAACTTGATGACGACCGTGAGTGTGCGTTGGGACGTGGAGGCTGCGCCTGCGGAACGACTTCCGTTCGCACCACCCTGAACAGAATCGCCGCCGTTTCCGATCAGCAATGAGGCGGAGCCGGAGCTATTCGAATACACCACGTCCGTCGCAATCTTGTCGTAGATCCACACCTCGCGCCGCTCTTCGTCGGTGCTCACGATGTTGGGCGCGCCAAGTACCTCCGCCACTTCCGATCCAGACATGCCGACCTTGATCTCTCTCTGCACAATCCCCACGGTCATTCGATCGGTGGAGTTGTCTTGCACATCCGCTCGGTGCTGGGCGGCGCTCATGCAACCGTTCAGGCAGATGAGTGCCACGACGCCCACCGACGCGATACATAATTTCATGGATTCCCCCTGGCTCTCCGCGGACCAACGGTAGCACGGTTCATACCGTGCACAAGGGAATCAATTGGCTACCGCGGTGCCGTGGTTGTCGATCAGATACTGGCGAGCGATATCAACCATGTAATCCAATAGATTCTTGTCGGACTTGCCAATCGACCAAGCACCCGCCATCGCGCCGGCCTGACGGTATATCCGAACGTTGCCAACTATGTTGGCAGTCGCCGAATCCGTGAGGACGAGATTCATGTCGATATACGATTCACCAGTCCAAGCTCCTGCCCAGAATCTGGCGCCGCCGCTGATGACGCGCAAAGATGCAACCTCCGGCTGAATCAGTAGGACGCGTTGGTTTGCGTCAGCCGCCTTGGACTTCTGCCACTCATCTAACAACGGCGCCAACGTGCTACGCAGCTTCTCGTCCAGCGATTTGGACACCGCCACCTTATCTTTATCCGCACTTACCTCTTGGCTCAGCGTCATCGGCTTCAGTTCAAATCGGCTGAATGCTGCCAACGACTCTGCGGTCTTTGGGAGTCGATCCGCCTCCTGCTCGGCGACCCGAGCGCGCTTTTCCGGACTCGCTGAGCACCCAATTAAGGCCAATGCCAAAAGGCCGCATAGAATTCTGATCGGTGCCGTTTCCACGCTCATCATAGGTCCCCGTTTTGATTGCCCCTGAGTAGGACCCTAACGACGCCGCCGAGGTTGGTCAACGCAAGAGTCTGAAAATCTGTTAGGCGCCCCCGCCACCAACCGAATGCCAACGACTTCCTCACGCCGCGTCGGTATCATCGCGCAGTAGGGGGTGTCCTATGAAAGCTTGCCGTGCATCATTGATCATTGTGTCAGCGGTCGTTCTTGCCGGGTGTGCGTTTGGCCGACATGTGAATTACAGCGGATCATCTGACTTCTCGACACAAGCGACCAAGGGGATTGTCGTCCTGGGTGCGCAGGACCAGAGACCGTATGTCGTGAGTGGCGACAAGAAAACAAGTTTTGTCGGTTCGATGCGGTCTCTCTACGGAATCCCCTACGACGAATCCACGAGCTCAGGCGAACCGCTCGCGGATGAGATTGGGTCTCTCGTTGCAGGTGCTCTTCGGAAGAACGGAGAGAGCCTGACGCAGATAACGATTCCTGTGGGTACATCGCCAGAACAGCGTATCGC
>JANLUG010000457.1:0-2333 GCA_031363335.1 Gammaproteobacteria bacterium | reverse complement strand
GGACGACGCGAGATCGCCGCAGCCGGCGCTATCGTCACTCCCGGCTTCGTCGACATCCACACGCACTACGACGGCCAGGCGACGTGGTCTTCGCGCATGTCGCCGTCGAATCATCACGGCGTAACGACGGTCGTGATGGGTAACTGCGGCGTAGGGTTTGCGCCGGTGAAACGCGCTGATCACGATCTGCTGATCGAATTGATGGAAGGCGTCGAAGACATTCCGGGCGCCGCGTTGCACGAAGGTCTGTCGTGGGAGTGGGAGACGTTCCCGCAGTACCTCGACTTCTTATCGCAGCGACGCTTCGACATGGACATCGCCGCGCAGCTGCCGCACGCGGCGTTGCGCGTGTATGTGATGGGCGAGCGCGGCGCAAATCGCGAGCCGTCGACAGCCGCCGACATCGCCCAGATGCGCGTGCTCGCGCGCGAAGCCGCGGCGGCCGGCGCAATCGGCTTCTCGACATCCCGCACGCTGAATCACCGCAGCAGCAAGGGCGCGCCGACACCGTCGCTGACGGCCGAAGTCGACGAACTCGTCGGCATCGCTATGGGTCTGAAGGACGCGGGGCACGGCGTGCTCGAAATGATCTCCGATTTCGGCGACCTCGAAGAGGAGTTCGGCATCGTTGAGCGGATGTCTGCAGAAAGCGGGCGCCCCATCTCGATCTCGTTGGCGCAGGGTCTTTCACCGAACGGCTGGAAGAAGATCCTCGGCCGGATTCAAAGCAACGTCGGCGCCGGCCGCGTGATGCGTGGTCAGGTCGCGCCGCGCCCGATCGGCGTCGTGCTCGGACTGACGACCACCCTGAATCCATTGTTGATGCGTCCGTCTTACTCGGCGATCGCACGGTTGCCGCTGCCGGAGCGATTGGCAAAGCTGAAGGATCCCGCCGTCAAAGCGAAGATCCTGGCCGAAGAACCGGCGCCGGCATTCGAGCGGATGAAGCGGCTCGTGGCCGATTTCGACCGCATCTGGCTGCTGAACGATCCACCGGACTACGAGCCCGCGCCCGAAGCTGCGATCGGTCCGCGCGCACGCGCCCTGGGCCGCGCGCCGCTCGAATATGCATACGATCTGTTGTTGCAGCACGAGGGGCGGCAGTTGTTGTTCACGCCGTTCGCGAACTATGCCGAGTTCAACCTCGATTGTTGTCGCGAAATGATTCTGAGCGACGACTGCGTGATGGGACTCGGCGACGGCGGTGCGCACGTCGGCACGATTTGCGACGCAAGCTTCTCCACGTATCTGCTGGCCCATTGGGGCCGCGATCGCACGCGCGGCGAACGCATCGAGCTCGCGACGCTGGTGAAGCGCCAGACACACGACACCGCGCGTGCGGTGAACCTGTTCGATCGGGGTGTCATTGCCGCAGGTATGAAGGCGGATTTGAACATCATCGACTTCGACAATCTGCGCGTTCGAGCGCCGGAAATGATCAAGGATCTTCCGGCGGGCGGTTCGCGGCTGGAGCAACGCGCCGACGGCTATCTGGCGACCATCGTCAGCGGCGAAGTGACGTATCAGAACGGCCAGCCGACTGATGCATTGCCAGGTCGGCTGGTGCGCTGAGGCGCGCCCGGGTTAAACTGTTAGAGTGTGTTCACGCGCCCGTAGCTCAGTTGGATAGAGCACCTGGCTTCGAACCAGGTGGCCGGCGGTTCGAGCCCGTCCGGGCGCGCCAATTCACATCCGCCGATCGATGGCGTTCGGGCTACTGATAAAGCTCTGCCGTCACCAGCACCGCACCGTTTGATCCGCCCGTCACCAGAACCTGACCGTTCCCCAACGATGTCGCTGTGTGGCCGTCGCGCGCAGTCGTCATGCTGCCGGTCGGTACGAAGGTAGCGCTGATCGAGTCATACAGTTCGGCATCTGCGATCAGATGCGAACGGTTGTCGCCGGCGCCGGCCACGAGAACCGTTCCGTCGGCGAGCAGCGCCGCGATCGGTGCGGAATGAGCGGTTCGCAGGTCGCCTGTCGACGAGAAGGTTCCGGTTGCCGGATCGTACGTTTCCGCCGTCGCAATGGCGTTGTCCGCGATACCTCCTGCGACGACCACGTCGCCGTTCGACAGCAGCGCCGCAGCCTGATGCGCTCGTGCATCGCTCATGCTGCCTGTGGCGGTGAAGCGGCGCGTTGCGGGATCGAAGATCTCGGCGGTTTTTAGCGTGGTGCCGTCGATGTCGACTACGCCGCCGACGATGAGAACGTCGCCGCTGTTCAGCAACGTGGCGGTGTGGCCCGCGCGCGCCGACGTCATCGCTCCGGTTACGACGAACCGCCCCACCGAGGGATCGTAGATTTCCGCGCTCGCAAGCGGCGCGCCCGCG
>JANLUG010000324.1:0-2136 GCA_031363335.1 Gammaproteobacteria bacterium | reverse complement strand
CGCGCACCGATCGCGCCGGGACTGTATGCGCTCGTTCGCGTCGCGGCGTCGCGCTCGGTCGATTTCGGCGAAGAGGTCACCGTATCCGGACCTGGTGTGCTCGCGTTCGACGGCGAGCGGGAACGCGTCTACGTCGAGGTTGATCTTTTCGGTTTCGAGCCGGTACAGCAGGTCGCCCTGTTTGACGGTTCCGCCGTCCGGCACGTACCACTCTTCGACCATGCCTTCGGTCATGGTCATGCCGACTTTCACCAGATAGATCTCAGTCGCCATTTACGTCTCCAACTCGAACAGCTCCAACTTGAACTCTGAAGGCGCCGGACGCAGCGGCGTGCGCCAGCGTCTTCGCCACGTCGATCACCCACGGTCCGTCGCGCTGCACGGTCAAGCGGGCGCGTTGACCGGGCTTCAATACGCGCTCCCGCTCGCCGTCGAATGCGAGCACACCGGGGCCGGATACGGTGACCTCTTCGCCGAATTCGACCGTGCGCGATGCCGCGACGCGAACGAGTGCGTAAAGTCCCGGCGCGATCGGCGCGCGTACAGCGGCGTTGCCGCTGCCGAGCGTCAGCAGGAGTCCCTGATCGGCCGCATCGGTCAGCGGCGCGATCAAACCGCCGATCGCGGTGATGCCGACGGCCGCCGGGTCGGCGCGCGTCAACAGCGCGAGCCGTAGCAGATCCGCTTCGAGCAGCGCGCGGGCGCCGACGAAGCGTTCTTCCGTCAACACCGCGTCGATCAACGCAAGGTCGTCGCGCTCGCCGTCGATCTGCACGTGGATGGTCTTCGCTTGGCGGGCAACATCGCGCAATGCGACGGCGCCGCTCGCGATCAATCCGGCCGCGGCGCCGGCCACGGTTGCCTCGACGAAGCGCGGAAACACGTTGTTCGTGCCGGTCGAGATCGGCAGCAGCGGCGCGTCGCGCCAGCCGAGTACGAAGGCGCGGTTGGTGCCGTCGCCGCCGAGCGTCAGCACCGCAGCGCATCCGGCGGATGCGAGCGCCCTCGCGCCTCGAATCGTGTCGAGTGTGCTGGCGGTTTTCGGCGCTTCGACGGCGTGGCTGCACACTTCGGGGCCGAACTCGGACAACGCCGATTCGGCGATGCCGTGACTATCGGGCACGTAGGCGAATACGTTTGCGCCGGCACCTAACGCGCCGACAATGGCGCGTCGCACGATCGCACGCTTTTCCTGGTTGTCGAATACCGACGCCCGGGCAACGAGCCGGCGCACGTCTTTACCGGACGCCGGATTGACGGCAATCCCGATGATGCCGGCCACGGGAATGTCAGACGCCGATCAGGCGGCGCGCTTCGGCGACGATCCGCTCCGCGTTCGGCACGTAGAGCTTCTCTAACGCCGGACTGAACGGCACCGGTGAGAACGGCGCGCCGACGCGGCCCACCGGCGCGTCGAGATAGTCGAATGCGTGCTCCTGAATCTGCGCCGCGATTTCCGCGCCGAATCCACCAAAGCGAACCGCTTCGTGCACCACAAGCGCGCGATGGGTTTTTTTCACCGAGTCGACGACGGTTTTTGTATCGAACGGTTGCACGCTGCGCGCGTCGATCACTTCGGCATCGATGCCGAGACCTTTTAGTGTTTCCGCCGCCTTCAGTGCTTCGTGCAACATTCTGCCGAGCGTCACGATCGTGTAGTCCGTACCCGGTCGCACGATGTTCGCGACACCAATGGGTACTTCGTACGCGCCCTCGGGCACCTCGCCGGTCAAACCGAGCGACATCTTGTTCATTACGACGAACACCGGATTGTCGTCGCGCGCGGCCGCGATGATGCAGCCTTTCACGTCGTACGGTGTCGCCGGCATCACTACTTTCAGTCCGGGGAGGTGAGCGATCCACGCTTCGAGACTCTGCGAGTGCTGCGCCGCGAGGTTGGCACCTGCGCCCGACATCGTCAGCACGGTGATCGGCAACGTCGCGCTGCCGCCGAACATGAAGCGCATCTTCGCCATCTGATTCGCGACTTCGTCCATACACTCGCCGAGGAAGTCCATGAACATGATGTCGACGATCGGGCGGAGGCCGGCCGCCGCTGAGCCGACGCCGAGCCCGATGATGCCCTCTTCCGAGATCGGCGTATCGAATACGCGGCGCGCGCCGAATTCTTTCTGC
>JANLUG010000244.1:0-1477 GCA_031363335.1 Gammaproteobacteria bacterium | reverse complement strand
CGATGCCCTCGAAGCCGAGATTGCCGAATGCGTGCGAACCCGACGCAAAACGCATCGAGCCGACGCTAGCGGGTATCTCGAGCAGCGGCATCCACAGAGTGATCGTGTGGGTCGTGTCGAGCGGCCAATAAGTCTGGTCCTGGTGCCACGGTGTGAAGCCGCCGCCCGGTTCCTTGTACAACGCCTGATCGTGATACAGCCGCACCCCGTCCACGCCCATCAGTTCCGCCGCGGCGCGCGCAAACCTGCGCGCCAGCGTAAAACCGGCGATCGCTGATTCACGACGCCACAGATTCGTCGATTGCACGAACGCGCGGCCGTACGTATCGCGTTCTTCGAGCGGGCGCTTGTCGTAGCGATGCGCCATCGTCGCTTCGTCGATCAACGGCCGATAGGCCGCTACTTCATCGGCGCTCGCAAGGCCGCGAATGCAGACGTGACCATCGCGCTGAAAAGCGCCGCTTGCATCGCGCGACAACGCGTAAGGATCGTCGAGCCTCGGTAACATCGTTAGCGCCACGCGAAGTGCGGTTGTTCGTAGTGCGCCACGCGCGTCGCGCGGCCGGCGATGCACACCTCGCGGAACTGGAACAGCATTGCGGCAGTCGGTGCGGCGATCCAGCTGTCGCCGACCGGCATCCGCAACACCGGCCGATCGCTCTCCGGAATGTTCTCGAGCACGGGGGCGTCTTCTCGCATGAATTCGTCGATCGGAATGCGGTGGATCGTCTCGACCTCGGTCGGATTTCGCTGCAACTCCCGACCTGGACCCGCCCAAACCACGACCGGCGTGATCGCGTAACCGGAGCGCGTAACGAAGTCGTCGAGGCGCCCCAGCACCGAATCGGCTTCGAGCGCGAGTCCGACTTCCTCCGACATTTCCCGCAGCGCCGTCTGCTCCGGCGTTTCGCCTTCGTCAATGCGGCCGCCGGGCAGCGCCCACTGCCCGGCGTGATCGCGCAGCTCCGACGAACGCCGCGTCAGAATCAGCGCCGCGCGCGACTGCCATTTTGCATGCGCCGGCATGCCGGATAGATCGGCGCCGTACGCTTCGTCGGCGATCGTGATCGCGACCGCGGCCGACCGATGTCGCTGGTCACCGCGTGCTTCGACGACGAAGCGCGCGAGATTATCGCGGATGCGCTGCTTGAGCCGTTCGTCACACTCCACGATGATCTACCCTCGTTTCAACGCGCCAGCATGCCAAAGACACCGTGACGGCTCAAACGTTCTACGTCCCGGACGAACGCCGCGCCGTGTCGTACGGCATCGGCGCCGTATTGTTGTGGTCCACGGTCGCGACCGGCTTCAAGCTGGGACTGAAGGAACTCGAACCGCTCGAACTGCTGTGGCTCGGCGCCGCTACCTCGTTCGCGTTCTTTGCGGCTGTGAGCCTCGTCTCCGGGCGGTGGCCCGCCCTCGCGCGCCTGACGGCGCGTGACTGGTTGCGCCTCGGTGCGCTCGGTCTGCTGAACCC
>JANLUG010000161.1:0-2624 GCA_031363335.1 Gammaproteobacteria bacterium | reverse complement strand
GCAGCACCATGATTTCCTGCCCGCGCGCAGAGTCGAGATTGCCGGTCGGCTCGTCGGCGAGCAGCACCTGCGGCTCGCTGACGATCGCGCGCGCAATGGCGACCCGTTGCTGCTGGCCGCCGGAGAGTTCAGACGGCGTGTGATGTTCGCGCCCGGACAGACCGACGACGCGCAACGCCTCCGCCGCCTTCGCGCGTCGCTGGGCGGCCGGCAGCCGTTGATACACCAGTGGCAATTCGACGTTCTCCAAAGCCGAAGTTCGATTGAGCAGATGGAATCCTTGAAAAACGAATCCAAGGTGATGGCGCCGCAGCAGCGCGCGCTGATCGCGATCGAGCGTACTCACATCGACGCCGCGAAAGAGATGGGTTCCGCTGGTGAGGGTGTCCAGACATCCGAGCACGTTCATGCACGTGGACTTTCCCGAACCGCTCGGACCCATCACTGCAACGAATTCACCGTCCGCGATCGATAAGTCGATACCGTCGAGCGCGCGTACCTCTGACGGGCCACGCCCATACACCTTCGTCGCTTGACGCAGTTCGAGCAGCGGCGCGTTCGCCATCATATCGGGCATCGTGTCAATGCGGTGGTCGCGGGAAAAGGCTCGCGGGACTCGCCTCGGTTGCAACGATGTCGATGACGACGCGCGTCGCGGGCTGCAGCGTGGCGTCCGTCAGCTCGGTGTTGTGACCATCGGAGTCGCCGATGCGGACGTGCGCCGCCGTCGGGGTCGTGCTCCCTTCGCCGAGCACCCATACCGTGCGCGCCGACGGCTCGGCCGGCGGTGGAGCGGTGTCGGTCAATCCAGGCGGCTTGAAGCGCAGTGCGGCATTCGGTATTCGCAGCACGCCCGTCAGCGTTTTTGTCACGATGTCGGTCGTCGCAGTCATGCCGGGGCGCAGCAGCAGCGCGGTGTTGTCGAAGTCGAGCACCGCCTCGAAGGTGACGACGCCCTGAATGGTTTTCGGCGCGAATCGGACGGACGCCACGCGCGCGTCGAAGCGCGTGTTCGGATACGCATCAACCGTAAAGGTCGCCACCTGCCCGTGGCGCACCTGGCCGATGTCGGCTTCGTCGACATCGACCTTCAACTGCATCTGCGAAAGGTCTTCCGCCAGCGTGAACAGCAACGGCGTCTGAAAGGTTGCCGCCACGGTCTGGCCGGGTTCGACGAGGCGGCTCAGCACGATGCCGTCGATCGGCGACACGATGACTGCCTTGCCGAGCGCAGTCTGATCGGCCTGCAGGTTCGCTTTCGCCAGCGAGACCTGGGCCAGGGTGATCGATTCGGCGGCTTGCGCTCGCATCCACGTCGCTTCGAGTTGGTCGAGATCCTGCTGCGGACACATCTTGGTCTGCGCGAGACGTTCGCAGCGGTGGAAGTTCAGATCGGTTTCGTGAACGGTGGCGGCGGCCTGCCTGCGTGAGGCTTGTGCGGATTCCAATGATGCATTCGCCTGCGAAACGCGAGCCTGTAGTTGATCCGTGTCGAGCCGAGCGAGTACCTGGCCGCGCACGACGCGGTCATTGAAGTCGACCTCCACGGTTCTGATCACGCCCGACACTTCGCTGCCGACGTCGACCTGCGTTACCGGATGTAATACACCCGTGGCGGTTACGGTGACGACGATATCGCCCCGTTCGACCAGCGCAGTCTGGAAGAGGGGGACATCGGTTTTTTTCGACTCCACTGCGATCCAGATTCCGCCGCCCACGATCGTAGCCGCCGCGAGCGCCACGGCTACGCGCCAGTGTCGTCTCGTTGGTGATCTGAAGTTGAGCGTTCCATCGATGGATGGCGCCGCGCGAGAAGCATCACTACTCAATCGTTACGTCCTCAAAGATCACTCCTCCCAAAATTGGGGAGCGACCGCGCGACTGGGCGCGAGTTTATCCTATAACGGGAGCGGGTAACGGGAGCGGGAACGGAAGCCGCGCGCAGCGGCCCTCAGCCATCGGTGACAGGCAGCGCGGCGAGGCGTTCGCGGAGCACTTCGGGAGCTGCGCGGTCGGATAGCCAGCTCTCGTAGGCATCGACGACAGCGGAGAACTTTACGTGGCGGGCGCTCGTGGTGCCCGGTTGGCCGCGTGAACCGGCCTGGCCGGTATCGCCCTCATTGCCGGCCGGTTGCGCGTTCTGCGAACCGCGTACGCCTTTGCAACCGGCGCCGCCGCGTCCGCCCGCGCCGCCGCGTCCTGCGTTGCCCGGGGCGCCGGGCTCCGCGGCGAAATGCGGTGCGGCCGTGCCGTACCAGACCATGAGCAATCCGGCAGAGCCACCGTCGCCGGCGCCGCCGCCGTTGCCGCCGCTCTTGCCGCGTTGAGCGAGGCCAAAACCGCCCGGCCCGCAGAATCCGTTGCGGCCGACCGCACCTGTGTAGCCTCGTTGGCCATCACCGCCCGCGCCGCCGTTGGTGGAGATCGTGACGTCGCTGAATTCACCGGCAGCGACGTACACGGTGCCGCCGCTGCTGCCATTGCGGCCGGCGGCGCCGGGCGCGCGACCGTCGCGGCCATCGGTTCCCGAAACGTCGATGACGCCGTGCGCGATGTGCGGTGCAATGACGATGAGTTCGCCCGACGGAACCCAGATCCGGCTATTCGGTGCGAACTCGATCTCG
>JANLUG010000199.1:0-1627 GCA_031363335.1 Gammaproteobacteria bacterium | reverse complement strand
GTGCTGTGTATCGTCGGTTTTTTTATAGCGCATCCCAATGTGAGCTTCGAGACGCTGTCGGGTTTCTTCTCGAGTCTGCCGATGAAGATGTTCTCGACGCTCACCGTGCTCGCCACGGCTGCGCATGCGTGGATCGGTATGTGGACGATCGGCACCGACTACATCCGCGCTCACTATTTTGGTGCGCACGCGACCACCTTCCGGATCGTTTATCAATTTGGCTGCCTGTCCCTGTTGTTCATATATGTACTTTGGGGCCTGCAGATTTTCTGGAGATCCTGACCGATGCCGAGTATCCGCAAGATGGAATTCGATGGCGTCATCGTCGGCGGCGGTGGTGCAGGCATGCGCGCTGCGTTGCAGCTGGCCCAGTCCGGTTTGAAAACGGCCGTCATCACCAAAGTATTCCCAACGCGCTCGCACACGGTGTCCGCACAGGGCGGCATCACGTGCGCAATCGCCAGCGACGATCCGAACGACGACTGGCGCTGGCATATGTACGACACCGTGAAAGGGTCGGACTACATCGGCGACCAGGACGCGATCGAATACATGTGCAGCGTCGGTCCGCAAGCCGTGTTCGAACTCGAACACCTCGGCATGCCGTTCTCACGAACCGAATCGGGGCGCATCTATCAACGTCCGTTCGGTGGTCAATCGAAGAACTTCGGTAAGGGCGGACAAGCGGCGCGGACGTGCGCGGCGGCTGACCGCACCGGTCATGCGTTGCTGCATACCCTTTATCAGGCGAACCTGCGCGCGAAAACGACGTTCCTGAACGAATGGTTCGCGGTCGACCTAGTCACCAATCAGGACGGCAAAGTCGTCGGCGTGATCGCGATCGAGATCGAAACGGGCGAGGTGGTGTACGTCGAATCGAAGGCCACCGTGTTCGCTACGGGCGGGGCGGGGCGGATCTACGCATCCACGACGAACGCGCTGATGAATACCGGCGACGGCGTAGGCATGGCATTGCGCGCCGGCCTGCCGGTGCAGGACATAGAAATGTGGCAGTTCCATCCGACCGGCATCGCCGGTGCGGGTGTGCTCGTGACGGAAGGTTGTCGCGGCGAGGGCGGCTATCTGATCAACAAAGACGGCGAGCGTTTTATGGAACGCTACGCGCCGACCGCGAAGGATCTCGCCGGTCGCGACGTGGTCGCGCGGTCGATGGTGCTCGAAATTCTCGATGGCCGCGGTTGCGGCCCTAACGGCGACTACGTGCTGCTGAAGCTCGACCACCTCGGCGAGGCCGTTTTGAACAGCCGCCTGCCGGGCATCCTCGAGCTGTCGAAAACGTTCGCGCACGTCGACCCTACCAAAGAGCCGATTCCGGTAGTGCCGACCTGCCACTACATGATGGGTGGCATCCCGACCAGCGTGTCCGGTCAGGCGTTGACGCAGGATGCGTCGGGCAACGACCGACAGATCGAAGGGCTCTACGCCGCCGGCGAAGTTGCATGCGTGTCGGTTCACGGCGCGAATCGGCTCGGCGGCAATTCGCTGCTCGACCTCGTCGTGTTCGGTCGCGCGGCCGGCATTCACATCGAAGAAGTATTGCGCCAGGGCGTTAACTACCGGGCCGCGAGCGATAGCGATCTCGAAGCATCGATGCGCCGTCTCAATC
>JANLUG010000196.1:0-2244 GCA_031363335.1 Gammaproteobacteria bacterium | reverse complement strand
AGTCGATCTGGATACGTGATGGAGGCTCTGCGGCGCTGGTTCGTGAACGACAGTTTCGTGGACGGCGACGAACGCATCGATCTGCTGCGCGTCGTGCCGTTCATTCTGCTTCACATCGGCGCATTGATGGCGTTCTGGGTCGGCGTCGCGTGGATCGACGTGACAGTAGCCGTCGCGCTGTACTGGATTCGTATGTTCGCGATCACCGCGTTCTATCACCGCTACTTCAGCCATCGCGCGTTCGACACATCGCGGCCCGTGCAATTCGTTTTTGCACTGCTCGCGGCAAGCGCAGCGCAGCGCGGACCGCTGTGGTGGGCCGGTGTACATCGTCGCCATCACGCGGAGGCGGATACCGACGCCGATCCGCATTCGCCGCGGCACGGATTTCTGTATGCCCACCTCGGCTGGTTCCTGACCCGCGAGCACTTT
This sequence comes from Gammaproteobacteria bacterium, assembly GCA_031363335.1. Lineage (GTDB taxonomy): Bacteria > Pseudomonadota > Gammaproteobacteria > Pseudomonadales > Azotimanducaceae > DATJGR01. The sequence goes on along the minus strand of JANLUG010000196.1, from coordinate 1,812 downwards.
GCGACCGACCTCGAACGCGTGAAGGACTGGGCGCGGTTTCCCGAACTCGTCTGGCTCGACCGTTACGACTCCGCCGTGCCCGTCGTGACGGCCGCTTCGCTATTTGGTTTCGGCGCCGCTCTACAGCATTGGCTGCCGTCGCTCGGGACATCCGGCCTACAGATGCTGCTGTGGGGCTACTGCGTGTCGACCGTGGTGCTGCTGCACGCGACGCTGCTGGTGAATTCGGTGACGCATCGTTTCGGAAAGCGTCGCTACAACACGCGCGACGACAGCCGCAACCTGCGCTGGCTTTCGTGGCTGACGCTCGGCGAAGGCTGGCACAACAACCATCACCGGTTCGCCGCTTCCGCGCGGCAGGGGTTCTTCGCCGGTGAGATCGATCTGTCGTATCGGATACTGCGCGCGCTCGAGTGGATCGGCCTCGTGCGCAACCTGCGACCGGTTCCGGCCGCAGTTCTCGCAGAAGCGCGCGGCCGATGATCCGTGTAGCCGTAGTCGGCGGCGGCATCGCGGGTTTGGCGTGCGCGGATGCGCTTCGCGATTTCGCCGACGTGACGTTGATCGAAGGCGCCGCGCGATTGGGCGGCCACACCGACACGCATGAACTCTCGGTGGATGGCGTAGCCGCGTCGATCGATTCCGGATTCATCGTTTTCAATCGGCACAACTATCCGGCGTTTTCGGGATGGCTCGATACGCTGCGCGTTGCGAGCCGGGGCACCGACATGAGTTTTTCGGTGACGCACGGTGGCTCAGGTCTCGAATACGGCACCGATCGCGTCAGCGCGTTGCTGGCGCAGCCGGTCAACGCGTTGCGCCCACGCTTCGTGCGGATGCTCGGCGACATCCGCCGGTTCTATCGCGACGCGCGCGCGCTCGCTCCCTCTGACGCGCACCTGACGGTGGCGGAGTTCGTCGCGCGCAACGGCTATGGGCCGGGCTTCTTCGAGGATCATCTGATTCCGATCTGCGCCGCGCTGTGGTCGCAACCCGCCGGGCAGGTCCGTTCGATTGCGATCGGTCACGTCGTTTCGTTCATGAACAATCACGGCATGCTGTCGTTGCGCGATCGTCCGGAGTGGCGCGTGATCGAAGGCGGATCGCAGCGATATCTCGATGCATTCACGCGCCGCTTCCGTGCCCCTGTACTGACGAGCGTGCCCGTTCGCGGCGTCCGCCGCGTTGCCGGCGGGGTCGAACTCGATACCGACACCGGGCCGCTGCAATACGATGCGGTCGTGCTCGCGTGTCATTCGGATCAGGCGCTGCGGTTGCTTCGACAACCGACGCTCGCAGAGCGGCGCGTGCTCGGTGCGATCCGCTACCAGCCGAATCGAGTCGTCGTGCATACGGACGACGCGCTGATGCCGAAGCGGCGTGCCGCATGGAGCAGTTGGAATGCCTTCGTGGATCCGGATCCCGACGCGCCGTGCACGGTGACGTATTGGATGAACCGGCTACAGCGCATCGCCACACCTCGGCCGGTGTTCGTCAGCCTGAATCCGGGTGACCGAGTCCAAGAGTCGTGCGTGCTGGCGATTCGTGACTACGCGCATCCGGTTTTCGATCGGGCCGCGCTCGCGGCGCAGCGCGAACTACCGCAACTGCAGGGCATGGGCGGTGTGTATTTCGCGGGCGCCTGGGTCGGCTTCGGTTTTCACGAAGACGGCTTCGTCAGTGGCCGAAATGCCGCCGCCACGCTGCTGCAGGATCTGCGGAGGCATCATGCCGCTTGATCGGATCGCCGAAGGTTTCATCACCCACAGACGCGAGGAGCCGCTGCCGCACGAGACCGGGGCCGCGTCGTCG
>JANLUG010000160.1:0-3659 GCA_031363335.1 Gammaproteobacteria bacterium | reverse complement strand
GGCGGGTCGGTGCGCGGACCCTGAGGCGCCATTGATGGCGCCGTTCGGAGCGCCCAGGGACGGCTTGAGCGCGTCCGCCGCACCGACCCGCCGACGCTCGACCCCTTTCGAAGTCGCGGCGCTCGACCCCTTTCGAAGTCGCGGCGCTCGACCCCGTTCGAAGTTGCCACCGTTCAATACGTCCCATCACTGCCCGAACCGGCTAGCCTTGCGTAGAAATGCGAGTTCGTCCTGCGTCGACTCGCGGCCGAGGCAAGCGTTCCGGTGTGGGAAGCGGCCGAACCGAAGCACGATGTCGCGGTGATGGCGTGCGAAGCGGAGCGCTTCGTCCGAGTGGCTGGGGTTGTGGGAGGGCGTTTCGTCGGCGAGGCGGCTGAACAAGGCGACCGAAGTGTGCTGGTCCGCTATCGACTCGGAGTGTTCGAACGGCAGATAGAAAAAGCCGCGCTCGTCGAAGCCGAGATGTCGGTCGTGCGCGAGTTCGATGCCGTCGCGCGCGGCGGATAATGCCAGCGCATCGGTCGCGAACGCGGCGGCTGTGCCTCTGTGGATCTGTCGGGAAAACTGGTCGGTGACGATGATGAATGCGAGACGTCCGCGCGGATCGTCGAGCCACGTCACCAGCGCACCGTCAGCAGCCTTCTGTAACAGCGAGCCGAACGCGTCGGCGATCTCCTGATCGAATTCGGGGCTGGCCGCGAACCAACGCCGCCGCGTGGCCGCGCTGCAGAACCCTTCCGATTGGAGTCCAAACCAGAAATCGAGCACGCCACTTAGGGTCTGATTGTCTTGCTTCATGAGGTGGGCAAGAATGCACGCCGCAAAGGAACCGGCCGGATTGTGGAAGCGCTTCGAACGTCGATCAAGCAAGGCTGGGAGCGGCACACGCAGGGCATCGTTGCGTTCCTTGCCGCCCGCGGTGTGACGCCGAACCAGGTGTCGTTCGCCGGGTTGTTCGTGACGATCGCGTCGGCACCGCTGTTCGCAGAAGGCTGGCTATCGCTCGGCGCGTGGATCTTCGCGGCGGGCAGCGTGACGGATAGCATCGACGGCGCGCTGGCGCGACGCACCGGAACTTTCAGCGAGGTCGGTGCATTCCTGGATTCGACCTTCGATCGGATCGGCGAGGCGGCGGCGTTGGCCGGCGTGGCGGTATATCTCGCACGGGATGGTGCGGACCTGGCGGTCGGTGCGATCGTGCTCGCATTGCTCGGCGGCAGCTTGACGAGCTATGTCCGCGCCCGGGCAGAGTCGTTGGGAATTGAATGCACGGTCGGTTGGATCAGCCGCACCGAACGCGTGTTCATCATGGGTATTCTGCTGGTCGTGCATCTGCCGGAGCTGATGGCCTACGTGCTCGCGCTGGCGACATGCTTCACCGCAGGCCAGCGCATCCTGCACGTCCGTCACGCACTGGCGCACGGCGCGCGGTCGACCCCGGTTTAAAACCCCGTCTCACCGCTGATCGCGCCGTTGCAGTAGAAACTTGCTGGTGATTCGCGCGGCACCCGTCGCGGCGCTGCCGGCATCGACGAGTTTTGCGGCACGGTGATACAGATAGGCGGCGAAGAACACGTCGCCGGCACCGGTCGGATCGCAGCCTTCGACCGGCGGCGCGGCCGACCAATGCACGTCGCGTTGCCCGCTGCGCAGCAGAATCCCGCCCTCCGCGCCGTCTGTAACGAGCGTTTCGGTGGCGTTGCGCGCCGGCCGCTCCATCGGCGCAATGTGCAGATGGGCCTGTAGCGTCTGCCACTCGATGCGCGACGCCTTCAACCACGTCAGCCGCGGCAGCAGATCGACGACGCGCGGGTCGATGTCCGGGATGACCCGCTCGCCGTCGATGCGTCGCGCGAATCCCTGCAGATCCAGCCCGGCGGGTTTTGCGCGGTGCTCGTCGAGCCAGCCCTGATCCAGATCGAGCGGATGCAATGGACCCAGGTGCAACCAGTCGATATCGGTGAAGTAGTCCTCGCGATACGCGATCGGCGCAGCTACAGCCGGCACGCGCTGCGTGCGTTCGTCGTCTGCGCCGTAGCTGTTCTCGAACGTCGTCGTGACCTCCGACGGCTGTGCGACGAGTCGAACGCCGGGCAGCTCCGCCGCGATCAGCGCGTGGTCGTCGACCGCGAGACGGGAAATCAGAGTGACGTCCATGCCGAAGCGCAGATAGGTGCGCGCCGCATACAGGGCAGTGCCGCCGAACGTGTGCTGCGCGATGCCGTCGAAGATATTCGTGTCGCGGGTGATCGATCCGACGACGAGCGCTCGCATCGGCGTGGTCTGTCGAGACGTTCGATGCGGCTGCGTCAAAGCGTATCGATGCCGGCGATCAACGCGTCGGCCGTTGCTTCATCGGGCATGCGCCAGTCGCCGCGCGGCGACAGACTGACGGTGCCGACCTTCGGTCCCGGCGGCAGCGTGGTGCGTTTGAATTGTTGACCGAAGAATCGGCCGAAGAACAACTTCATCCACCGTTTCACGGTATCGCTCGGATACGCACCGGCGAAGCTTTCGCAGGCAAGCGCGTAGATCTTGGCCGGCCCGAAGCCGTTGCGTAGATAGTGGTAAAGGAAGAAGTCATGCAACTCATACGGCCCGATGATCGACTCGGTGGCCTGGCTGATGGCGCCATCGGCAGCAGGCGGCAACAGTTCGGGACTGATCGGAGTTTTCAGAACCGACTCGAGCACCTTCGCGAGATTGTTAGGTGCGCGATGGCGGGCGTGCCAGCGCACGAGATAGGCGATCATCGTCTTGGGCACGCTCGCGTTGACGTTGTAGTTCGCCATGTGGTCGCCGTTGAACGTGCACCAGCCGAGCGCGAGTTCGGATAAATCACCCGTACCGACGACGATGCCGCCGACTTTGTTCGCATAGTTGAACAACAGTTGCGTCCGTTCGCGCGCCTGCGCGTTCTCGAACACGACGTCGTGCTGGCTCGAGGGATGGTCGAGGTCGGCTAGGTGCTGCGCCACCGCGGCATTGATCGGAATCTCGACGAGCGTGGCGCCGCCGGCCCGTGCCAGCGCGCGCGCCGACTTCAGCGTGCCGGCGCTTGTACCCGGCCCCGGCATCGTCAACGCGTGCAGCGTCGTCGGCGCTCGATCGCGCTTCGCCAATGCATCAAGGCAGACGAGGAATGCGAGCGTCGAATCGAGGCCGCCGGACAAGCCGATCACCAGTGTTTCTGCGCGCGCCGCGATCTGGCGCCGCGCGAGCCCCGTCGCCTGAATCGACAGAATTTCCCGGGCGCGCGCGTCGAATTCGTGCTCGTCGGCCGGCACGAACGGATGCCGTGGATAGTTGCGCATCAACGCGCCAATCGCGGTCGGCGTCACGCCGGCATCGACGACCTTGTACGTAGCGGGGCGCTCGGCCGCCGCGAACGTATTGTTCATGGCGCGGTCGTGCCGCAGTTTCTCGCGATCGAAGTCGACCACGATGTGCGTGCCGCCGAGTGCGAATCGCTCCGACTCGGCGAGCAGTTGACCGTTCTCGGCCGCCATCAGATGACCGCCGAAGACGACGTCTTTCGTCGATTCGGTCGGCCCGCACGATGCAAACAGGTAGCCGCAAATGCGCTGGCCGCTCGCCATCCGCACGAGATCGCGGCGGTAGTCGGCTTTGCCGATGAGTTCGGTGCTGGCCGACGGGTT